>DASUGG010000303.1:0-2068 GCA_036274135.1 Geminicoccaceae bacterium | reverse complement strand
TGGGCGTCGTCCTCGCTGATCGCGCCGGTGATCGCCCGGCCGAGGCTGTCGGCGATGCTGCCGCGCAGATAGCGGCTGGCCTCCTTGAGGTGCTCGTTCCTGGAGACGGGCTTTGGCGAAACCGCGCTCATGATGGCTCCTTCGCGCATGCGGCTCAGTAGACGTCGCGCTGGTAGCGGTGCTGCTTCTTGAGGTCGGAAAGGTACGCTTCGGCGGCCTCCGTCGACCTCTGGCCCTGTCTGGCGACGATCGCGGCGAGCATCGCATGGACGTCCTTCGCCATCGCCTTCTCGTCGCCGCAGACATAGAGATGCGCGCCGTCCTCGAGCCAGCCGAACAGCTCCTCGCGGCGCTGCCACATGCGGTGCTGGACGTAGACCTTCTCCGGCTGGTCGCGCGAGAAGGCGACGTCGATCTCGTTCAGCACGCCGTCCTTGTGCAGCTCCTGCCACTCGAGCTGGTAGAGGAAGTCGTGCGTGTAGTTGCGATCGCCGAAGAACAGCCAGTTGCGCCCCTTCGCGCGGGCGGCCTGGCGCTCCTGCAGGAAGGCCCGGAACGGCGCGACGCCGGTGCCCGGGCCGATCATGATCACGGGACGGTCGTGGTCGTCGGGCAGCCGGAAATTCCGGTTCGGCTTGACGTAGACTTTCAGCTTGTCGCCGGCGCGCAGCCGCTCGGCGACGAAGGTCGAGGCGACGCCGTGGCGCTCGCGGCCGTGGCTCTCGTAGCGCACGACGCCCACCAGAAGATGCGCCTCGTCGGGCACGGCCTTCAGCGACGAGGCCACCGAGTACAGCCGTGAGGGCAGCTTGCGCAGAAGCCCTGTCAGCTGTTCCGCGGTCAGCGCGAGCGGAAAATCCTCGAGCAGATCGAGCAGCTGCCGGCCGGCCAGATAGCCGCGCCAGCCCGCGCCCGCCAGCAACTCGGCCAGCGCCGGCGTCGGGTTGAGCGCGGCGTAGGCCTCGAGCACCGGGCGCGAGAGCGTCGTGATGTCCCACTCGCGGGCGAGCCGTGCCGCGAGTTCCGCATCGCCCGTGAGACCGGCCGCCCGCAGCACCGCCTCGACCGTCTCCGGCCGGTTCTCGGTCACGATGCCGAGCGAATCGCCGGGCTCGAAGACGAGGCCCGAGCCCGCCAGCGACAGCTCGAGATGGATCGTCTGCTTGCCGGAGCGCGAGCCGTTGAGGTTGGCGATCTCGGTGACCTCGGCCGGGAAGGGGTGCGCCTTGCCATAGAGCGGCTCGGCGGCCGCGCTTGGAAAGTTGATGACTTCGCCGCCACCGGGGCCGCGGCCGACGCCCCCATTGGAGCGCACGCCCTTCGCGGCCGGCTCGGGCTCGAGCTGGTCGGCGAGGTCCTTCAGCGCCTGCTGGGTCCAGGAGGCGGCGGGCTCCTCATAGTCGAGGTCGCAGTCGACGCGGGCCGCGATCCGCCTGCCGCCCAGGGCCTCGAGCCGCGCGTCGATCTGACGCCCGGTCTCGCAGAAATTGACGTAGCTGGAATCGCCGAGCGCCAGTACCGAGAAGGGTACGCCGTCGAAGCGCGGCGCATCGTCCGCCATCAGGGCACGGTAGAACGGCGCCGCCCGCTCGGGCGGATCGCCCTCGCCCCAGGTGCTGGTGATCACCAGGAGACGCTCGGCTTTGGCCATCTCGGCGGGGTCGGTATCGGCCATGTCGACGACCTGGACGGCAAAGCCGGCTTTCGCCGCCGCCTTCTTGGCGGCGTCCGCCAGGCCCTCGGCATTGCCCGAATCGGTGCCATAGAGCACGGTCAGCGGGCTCTTCTTGCGCGGCGGCGCAGCCGGCGCCGCCATGGGCAGCGCCGCCGGACTGGTCAGCGCGGCATGGTAGCCCGCCAGGAAGCCGGAGAGCCAATGACGCTGCTCGGCGCTGGCCTGCGCCATCACGGCGTTCAGCACCTCGATGTGCTCGGCCGGGAAGGGAGCTGTCTCGGGAAGGATCGGCAGGCCGAAACCGGACATCGCGCGCCTCTAACCTTGGAGTGCCAGCAGGGGATCGGGCCTGACGGGCGGCGCAGCCGGCGTCGCCTCGAGCCAGGGCGCCAG
>DASUGG010000302.1:0-3801 GCA_036274135.1 Geminicoccaceae bacterium | reverse complement strand
CGGACGGCCTCGCGGCCATGTCGGTCGACATCGCCAGGAGCGCCATGCGACTGCAGACCGGCTATCTCTACCACTACGCCTTCGCCATGCTGATCGGGGTCGCGCTCCTCGTCACCTGGTACCTTTTCGTGATCCAGGGTTGAGCGCATGAGCGACTGGCCCCTTCTCTCCCTGGTGATCTTCCTGCCGCTGGCGGGCGCCGGGTTCATCCTCTTGATCCGTGGCGAGCCGCACATCGTGGCGCAGAACGCACGCGCCGTGGCGCTGTGGACCTCGGCCATCACCTTCCTGCTGTCGCTATTGATATGGGCCAATTTCGACCCGTCGCGGCACGACTTCCAGATGGTCGAGCAGGCCGAATGGTTCGTCGGCTTCAACATCAACTACCATGTCGGCGTCGACGGCATCTCGCTGTGGTTTGTGATCCTCAGCACGCTGCTCACGATGCTCTGCGTGATCAGCTCCTGGCACTCGATCCAGGTGCGCGTGAAGGAGTTCATGGTCGCCTTCCTGATCATGGACACGTTCATGGTCGGCGTGTTCTGCGCCCTCGACATGGTCCTGTTCTACCTGTTCTTCGAGGGCATTCTGATCCCGATGTTCCTGATCATCGGCATCTGGGGCGGGCCGAATCGCGTCTATTCGGCGTTCAAGTTCTTCCTCTACACCTTGCTCGGGTCGGTGCTGTTCCTGGTCGCGATCCTGGTGCTGTACTTCCACGAGGGCACGACGGACATCCCGACGCTGATGGCCGGCACCTACGGCCCGACGCTGCAGCGCTGGCTGTGGCTCGCGATGTTCGCGTCGTTCGCGGTCAAGATCCCGATGTGGCCGTTCCACACCTGGCTGCCCGACGCCCATGTCGAGGCGCCGACCGCCGGCTCGATCCTGCTGGCGGGCGTGCTGCTGAAGCTCGGCGGCTACGGCTATCTGCGCTTCTCCCTGCCGATGCTGCCGGAGGCGTCGGAGTTCTTCGGGCCGCTGATCTATACCCTGTCGGTCGTCGCGATCATCTACACCTCGCTGGTCGCGCTGATGCAGGAGGACATGAAGAAGCTGATCGCCTATTCCTCGATCGCCCACATGGGCATCGTCACGATCGGCATCTTCACGCCCAATGCGCTGGGCCTCCATGGCAGCATCTTCCAGATGCTGAGCCATGGGATCGTCTCGGGCGCGCTGTTCATGGGCGTGGGCGTGGTCTACGACCGTCTGCACACGCACGCGATCGACCGCTTCGACGGCCTGGTCTCGCGCATGCCGCTCTACGCCGTGGTCTTCATGCTGTTCACGCTGGCGTCGGTCGGCCTGCCCGGCACCTCGGGCTTCGTCGGCGAGATCCTGGTGATCGTCGGCATCTTCCAGCACAACAGCTGGGTCGCCCTGCTCGCTACCACCGGCGCGTTCCTGAGCGTCGCCTACATGCTCTGGCTGTATCGCCGGGTGTTCTTCGGAGCCATGACCAAGGACGACCTGAAGGCGATATTGGATCTGCGCCCGAACGAAGTGATCGCCTTCGTGCCGCTGATCGTCGTGACCCTGCTGATGGGGATCTACCCGGCGCTGTTCCTCGACCCGATGAAAGTCTCGGTCGACAACCTTCTGGCGCAGCTGGGCGCGCCGGCTGCCGCCGATCTCGCCGCCCGCTGAGGATCTTTGCCGCGATGTACGCCGCTGCGTTCGACTTCGCCCAGGCGACTCCCGAGATCTTTCTCGCCTGCGCCGCCATGGGGATCCTGATGGTCGGCGTGTTCCGCGCCGGCGAAGCCGACGCCAGCCATCTGGTCTGGCCGCTCGCGGTGATGGCGCTCGTGGTCTCCCTGTTCTTGCTGCTGGTCGACGACGCCGACACCGCCGTGACCTTCGGCGGCCAGTTCATCACCGACCGCTTCGCGGTGTTCCTCAAGGTGGTGATCCTGCTCGGCGCGGGGCTCTGCCTGATGATGTCGCCGAGCTTCATGGCGCGCGAGGGCATCGACCGCTTCGAGTACCCGGTGCTGGCGCTGTTCACGACCGTCGGCATGATGATGATGATCTCGGCGAACAGCCTGCTGGCGCTCTATATCGCCCTCGAGCTGCACAGCCTGCCGCTCTACGTGATGACCGCCGTGCATCGCGACCAGACCCGCTCGACCGAGGCCGGTCTCAAATACTTCGTGCTCGGCGCGCTCGCCTCGGGGCTGCTGCTCTACGGCTGCAGCCTGGTTTACGGCTTCACGGGCACGCTGTCGTTCGAGAGCCTGGCGCAGGTCTTCCGCGCCTCGGGCGAGGCGGGCGCGCTCGGCACCGGCGCGCTGATCGGCATCGTCTTCGTCGCCGCCGGGCTCGCCTTCAAGATGGCGGCGGTGCCGTTCCACATGTGGACGCCCGACGTCTACGAGGGTGCACCGACGCCGGTCACGGCGTTCATCTCCGGCGCGCCCAAGGTCGCCGCGGTCGGCCTCGCCCTGCGCGTGCTCTACCAGCCGTTCGGCGAATGGGTGCCGGACTGGCAGCAGATCGTCGTGTTCATCGCCGTCGCCTCGATGCTGCTCGGCGCCTTCGCCGCAATCGGCCAGAGCAACATCAAGCGACTCCTCGCCTACAGCAGCATCGGCCATATCGGCTTCGCCCTGGTCGGCTTCGCCGCCGGCACCCAGGACGGGGTCTACAGCGTGCTGGTCTACATGACGATCTACATGATCATGGTGATCGGCGCCTTCGGCTGCGTGCTCGCGATGTGCCGCCACGGCCATCCGGTCGAGGCGATCGACGACCTCGCCGGGCTCGGCCGTACCCAGCCGCTGCTCGCCGCCGCGTTCGCCATCTTCATGTTCTCGATGGCCGGCATTCCGCCGCTCGCCGGCTTCTTCGCCAAGGTCTACGTGTTCCTCGCCGCGATCCGCGCCGACATGGTGCCGCTCGCCGTGATCGGCGTGCTGGCGAGCGTGGTCGGCGCCTACTACTACATCCGGATCGTCAAGGTGATGTATTTCGACGAGCCCAAGGAGGCGTTCGACCAGCCGCTCGGGCGCGACGTCTCGATCATCGTCGGCATCACGGCGGCGTTCAACGTGGTGTTCTGCCTGCTGCCGAGCCCGCTCCTGCACCAGGCTGAGGCCGCGGCGGCGGCACTGCTGCCGTGACCCTCGAGGAGCCGCTGCCGGACGGTTTCAGGCTGTGCGAGCTCGACCGCGTCGACAGCACCAATGACGAGGTCCGCCACCGGGCGGCGGCCGGGGCCGAGCCCGGCCTCGTCGTGCTGGCGCGGCGGCAGACGCGGGGACGCGGTCGGCACGGCCGCGCCTGGGCCTCGCCGGCCGGCAATCTCTATGCCTCGCTGCTGCTGCAGGTCGACGGGCCGCTCGCGACCAGCGCGCAACTGTCCTTCGTCGCCGGCCTCGCGCTCGCCGAGGCGCGCGAGCGGCATGCGCCGGCCGGCGTCCTGCCGCGGCTCAAATGGCCGAACGACGTGCTGCTCGGGCGGGCCAAGGTGGCGGGCATCCTGCTCGAGAGCGCCGGCGTCGGAAGCACGGGAACTGCCGACGTGATCGTCGGCACCGGCGTCAACATCGTGAGCTGTCCTCGCGACACGCCCTACCCCGCGACCTCGCTTCTCGAGCAGGGCTTCGCGCCGATCGCGCCGCGCGCCCTGCTGGGCACCTATCTCGCCGCCCTCGATCGCTGGCTGCGGCGCTGGCGCGAGGCGGGGTTCGGGGCGGTGCGCGAGGCTTGGTGCGCGCGCGGCCTGGGGCTCGGCGAGCAGATCCGCCTGCGGCTCGCGCGCGAGGAGCTGCACGGGCGCTTCGTCGACGTCACGGC
>DASUGG010000301.1:0-2116 GCA_036274135.1 Geminicoccaceae bacterium | reverse complement strand
ATGAGCGATTTCGCGCTGGCCTCCGAGCTGAAGTCGGCCGAGCAGGCGCAGGCGCTGTCGGACAACAACGTCGATGCGATCGTGTTCACGGTCGGTCATCCCAACGGCTCGATCCAGGAGGCCACGACGACGGTCGACGCCAGGCTGATCCCGGTCGCGGGGCCGGAGGTCGACGAGCTGGTCGCGCGCAACCCCTACTACACGAAGGCGATCATCCCGGGCGGCATGTACCGCGGCACCGGCAAGGACGTCGCGACCTTCGGCGTGCGCGCGACCTTCGTCACCACTTCGAAAGTGCCCGAGGAGGTGGTCTACGAGGTGGTCAGGGCGGTGTTCGAGAACTTCGACGATTTCCGCAAGCTGCACCCGGCCTTCGCCAATCTGCGCAAGGAGGAGATGGTCAGCCAGGCGCTGTCGGCGCCGCTGCATCCGGGCGCCGAGCGCTACTACCGGGAAGCCGGCCTGATGTGAGCCGCCCGGCCGCCATCCTGGCGGCGTTAACCCGCTAGGGCGAGGCCTTCGCCGTGCGGTATGGCCGCTTCGAGGCGTCGGAAGCCGCTACGGCCGGGCGCGGCCCGACCGCTTCGTCGACGGCGTAAAAGGTGTCAAAGACCCGGCGCGGCGCTTGCTCGGGGGTGATTCCGTGCCGGGCGCCGCGATATCGCAGGTCCTCATAACGATGCGCCGCGTTAATGGCGCGCGTGAGTTCGGCAAGCAGGCTGGACAGATAATAACGGTCTGATGGGCGCACGACTAAACTCCTTGCAGCTGGCCTCGTCTGCGGGACAGCGCACGTGCAGGCCGCGCTATAGTTCTGCTGCCTTAGCCTTGATTCTCACCGGTGGTTATGAACTACTTCACAGTCGCGGCCGCCGCATGCGCCCTCGCCGGAGTGCAGAAAGCGGTGCGGCGCGGTTTGATCGGCCGGCCGGCCGGTCGGGGAGGGCGGCCGGACGCAGCGAGGACGAGGCGGCGAGATGAGCAGCCGGCCGACGCCACCCGACGACTTCCGGCCCGACGAGGCCGCGCTGCAGGAGATGGTCGCCGAGGTCGATACCGGCGCTCGCCATCCCGCCGGCGTCGCCGGCCAGATCCTGCTCTGGACGGCGGTCGCTTGGTCGCTGTTCCAGCTCTGGTACGCCTCGCCGCTGCCCTTCATCCTCAAGGCCTTCGTGCTGAACGACACCGAGGCGCGCGCGATCCACCTCGCCTTCGGGCTGTTCCTGGCCTTCACGGCCTATCCCGCGCTCAGGCGCTCGCCGCGCGACCGCATCCCCGTGCAGGACTGGGTCATGGCGCTGCTCGGCGCGTTCGCGGCCGGCTACCTGTACCTGTTCTACGACGCGCTCTCGAGCCGTCCCGGCAGCCCCACGACCTTCGATCTGGTCGTCGCCGTGATCGGCATGGTGCTGCTGCTCGAGGCGACCCGCCGCTCGCTCGGGCCGCCGCTGATGATCGTGGCCCTGGTGTTCCTGGCCTACGTCTTTCTCGGCTCCTATGCCCCGGACGTGCTCGCCTGGCGGGGCGCCTCGCTGAGCAAGGCGATGTCGCACATGTGGCTGACCACCGAGGGCGTGTTCGGCATCGCGCTCGGCGTCTCGACCAGCTTCGTGTTCCTGTTCGTGCTGTTCAGCGCGCTCTTGGACAAGGCTGGCGCCGGCAACTACTTCACCCAGCTCGCCTTCGCCCTGCTGGGCCACATGCGGGGCGGCCCGGCCAAGGCCTCGGTCGTGTCGTCGGCGCTGAACGGCGTCGTCTCCGGCTCATCGATCGCCAATGTCGTGACCGGCGGCGTGTTCACGATCTCGCTGATGAAGCACGTCGGCTACACGCCGGTCCAGGCGGGCGCCATCGAGACCTCGTCCTCGGTCAACGGCCCGCTGATGCCGCCGGTCATGGGCGCCGCCGCCTTCCTGATGGTCGAGTACATCGGCATCCCCTACAGCCAGGTGATCCTGCACGCCGCGCTGCCGGCGGTGATCTCCTACGTCGCGCTCTACTACATCGTCCATCTCGAGGCCCTGAGGCTAGGCCTGCGGCCGATCCCGCGCCAGGCGACCAGGACCTGGCTGCAACGGCTCAGGAGCATGCTGCTCGGCTTCGCCGTCACCGCGCT
>DASUGG010000300.1:0-3201 GCA_036274135.1 Geminicoccaceae bacterium | reverse complement strand
ACCGGCGGGTCGAGCAGCAGCGCGCGGGCCACGGCGATCGCCTGGCGCTGGCCGCCCGAGAGGCGTTCGCCACGCTCGCCGACGTCGAGATCGAAGCCCTTCGGATGGCGCGCGACGAAATCCTCGACGCCGGCGAGCCGCGCCGCGCGCAGCACTGCCCGGTCGTCGGCGAACGGCGCGCCGAGCGCGATGTTGTCGCGGATCGTGCCGCGGAACAGCAGCACGTCCTGCAGCACGCAACCGATATTGCGGCGGAGGTCGGCGGGGTCGATCTGGCGCAGGTCGGTGCCGTCGAGCAGCACGGCGCCCTGCTCCGGCTCGTACAACCCCAGCACCAGCTTCTCGATCGTGGTCTTGCCCGATCCGAGGCGGCCGATCAGGCCGACCCGGTCGCCCGGCCGGAGCGTGAACGACACCTGCTCGAGCGCCGCCTGCTTTTCCCCCGGGTAGCGGAAGGTGACGTCCTGGAACGAGATCGCGCCGCGGATGTCCGGCCGATGCAGGAAGCGGGCGTCCGCCGGCCGCTCGTTGGGCAGCCGCATCACCTGGTCGAGCGCGTCGAGGGCAGCGCGCGCCTGGTGGTAGCGCGTCAGGATGCCAGCGACCTGACCCAACGGGGCCATCGCGCGGTTCGTGATGATGGTGCAGGCAACCAGGGCGCCCACCGTCATGTCGCCGGCGGCGATGCGGTACACGCCGAAGATCACGACGCCGACCGTCACAAGGTTCTGCGCCAGCGCCGAGAAGTTGACCCCGAGCGACGCCAGAAGGCGAGCGCGCATCGCCGAGCCGGCGGTGGCGGCGACATGCCGCTCCCAGTGCCGCTGGGTGCGGCCCTCGCCGCCGATGCTCTTGATCGTCTCCAGGCCGCTGATGCTCTCGACCAGCAGACCGTGCTTCTGCGCCGCATCCTCGAACGAGCGCCGCACCACCGCGTTGAGCGGCAGCTGCAGCAGCAGGCCGACGCCGATCACGAGCGGCACCGCGACCGCCGGCACGACGGCGATCGGGCCGCCCAGCAGCCAGACCGCCGCGGTGAACAGCAGCACGAACGGCAGGTCGACCAGGGTCACCATCGTGGCGGAGGTGAGAAAGTCGCGCAGGCTCTCGAACTCGCGCAGGCTGTTGGCGAAGGCGCCGGCGCTGGCCGGGCGGGCCGCCATCTTGAGCCCCATCACCTGCTCGAAGATCCGGCTGGCCAGCTTGACATCCGCCATCCGTCCGGCGCTGTCGACGAAGTAGCCGCGCAGGTTGCGCAGGAGGAAATCGAACAGGAACACGGTGAGCACGCCGACCGCGAGCACCCAGAGCGTCTCGATTGCGTGGTTCGGCACGACCCGGTCGTAGACGTTCATGATGAACAGGGGCGCGGCCAGGGCGAACAGGTTGATCAGGACCGCGGCCAGCAGCACCTCGCCATAGATCGGCCAGGCGTGCGCCACCGTGCCCCAGAACCAATTGCCGCCCGGCCGCCGGGCTTGCCCGGCCTCGCGCTCGAGCCGCAACTCGGGGCGTGCGAACAGGGCGTGGCCGGTATAGCGCGCGGCCAGCGCGGCGAGCGGCAGCTCGCTCCTGCCGCCGGTCTCGGGCAAAGCGACGACCGCGCGGTCGCCGGCGCGCCCCACCAGGACGCAGGCGTCACGCCCCTCGAGCAGCAGGATGCAGGGCAGGGTGAGCTCGCTGATCCGATCGAGCGGCCGCCGGACCAGGCGCGCGACGAGCCCCGCCCGTGCCGCCGCGCGCACCGCCAGGGCGGGGCTGAGGCGGCCATCCTCGAGCGGCAGTCCAGCGATCAGCCGCTCGGCCGAGGTCGGACGCTCCAGCAACTCGCCGAGCCGCACCAGGCTCGCCAGCAGGGGGTCGTCGCCGGCCGCGCCGCTGCCGCCGACCTCCCAGCCTGCCGCCGGTCCGCGCTGGCCGGCCGGTAGCGATCCGACGGGCCGCAGCGGCGCCAGCTCGGCCGTTTGTCCGGTCGCCTCCGGCGCCGCCAGGGGCGTCACCGCGGCGGCGCGCCGGTCGCGATCGTCTGCAGGCCGTGCCGGTTGCAAGATCGAGGACCTCCGGATGCCGGACAGCCGCTCAGCTCCGCCGCGCACCAGCGCCGTCCGGCGCTCATCGCGCACGACAACAGACACAGGCCGGCGCAGCAAGCGCCGCGCAGCATCTTACGAGCCCGTCTCGGCATGACCAGGGCCATCATCGCCCCCTTGCAGCTTCCGGCCTGATCGGCGCTCCTGCCGACGACTTGCATCCTTGCAGTTGTAGGCAATTGACGGGATTCTTCTCAACATCTATCAAGCATGATGTTTTCCATTCAATTGCAGATGTTCCCCGGGATCGCCGACGTGGCGCGCAAGAGGCTAAAATGACGTTCAGGTCCGCCTCAGGATCAGCCCGTCGGTGGTTTGCCGCGGTGATCGCCGGGCTCGCCGTCACGAGCGGCGGGGCGGCCGCCACGACGCTCGAGGAGAGCATCGAGGCGGCGCTCCAGACGAATCCGGACGTCGGCGTCGTGCAGGCGGATCGCAAGGCGATCGATCAGGAGCTGCGGCAGGCACGGGCCGGCTATTTCCCCTCGCTCGACCTGCGCGCCGGCGCCGGCCCGGAATATTCCAACAGCGTCACCACCCGCAACCGCGTGACGCGCGCCCCGGGTGCCGATGCGTCGACCACGCTGATGCGCTGGGAGTCGCAGCTGACCCTGACGCAGATGCTGTTCGACGGTTTCGAGACGCAGAGCGAGGTCGAGCGCCAGCTCGGCCGGATCAGCTCGGCCGCCTATCGGGTCGCCGAGGCCGCCGAGTTCATCGCGCTCGACGCGGTCGAGGTGCATCTCGACATGTTGCGCAACCAGGCCCTGGTCGAGCTGGCGCGCGAGAATCTCGAGCAGCATCGCCGGCTGCTGGCCCAGGTCGCCGAGCTCGAACGCCAGGGGGGCGGCTCGATCGCCGACGTGCATCAGGCGCAGGCGCGGGTCGCGGCAGCGCAGAGCGCGCTGGCAACCGCGGTCGGCAATCTCGACGATGCCAGGGCACGCTATCGCAGCGTGGTCGGATCGCCGGCGGACGCGCTGGAGGAATCGGTGGCGCCGGTTCATGCTTTGCCGGAAAGCCCCGACGCCGCTGCCAGCCTGGCCACCGTCGACAGCCCGACCGTGAAGATCGCCAATGCCGACATCGACGTCGCCAAGGCCGAGCTGCA
>DASUGG010000299.1:0-6208 GCA_036274135.1 Geminicoccaceae bacterium | reverse complement strand
GACCCACTCCATGGCTTCGCGCTCGTGTTCCTCGTCCGCCGCCATCTTCCTGTAGGCATCCTCGAGCGCGTCGTGCACGACATGAGGGCGCGCGAGCTCGGTCAAAAACCGGCTGATGCGGCGGCGACCTACGATCTTGTGCAGGCCATCGTACACATCCTGGTCGACCGTGATCGTCAGCTTCTTCCGCACATCACGCCTCCAAATGGCCATAGCGCTCCACCTAGGGCGAAGCACCATATGTGTCACATATTGGTTCTCGACGGGCGGCGATGTTACCGTCGGCTGCATGCAACCGCATCCTTGGCTGAAGCCGCTTTATCGCCGCGTGGTGACCACGTTGCTCTGCCTCGCCTGGGTCGGGTTCGAGGCCTATTACGAGCTGGGCGGCATCTGGTTCTGGCTGGCGGCCGCCGCCACGGCCTATGCGGTCTGGGATTTTTTCCTGTCAGGCAACTACCGCGCCGCCTAGGCGCTGCCCGGCGCCCGACCCGGCTCTGGCTCTCCGCCGGCCCGACACGCTATCTTCGATCGCGCCAGCTCGATCGGCGGGAGACGCATCGATGCGATCCGGAACAAAAACGGCCCTGGCGGCGGGGCTCTCGACGGCGGTGCTCGGCCTGTCGGGCCCGGCGCTGGCGGATCAGCTTGATGGCGACTGGTGCTTTCCCGGCGACGGCCGGAACCTCACCATCCAGGGGCCGTCGATCATCACGCCGAACGGCAGCAGGACCACCGGCGACTACCGACGCCATACCTTCACCTACGTCATCCCGGACGGCGATCCCGGCGCCGGCGCCGAAATCTACATCCGGCAGCTCAACGACCTGACCATGGTGCTCCGCCAGCCGGACGGCACGGAGGAGACGTGGAAGCGCTGCGAGGTCCAGACCAGTTGACGCGGCCATCCGGCAGCACGAGGCCGGGCCGAGGCCACCTCCCGATCAGGCGTGGGCGAGCTCGCGTGACCTGCTCCTGATCGGGGCGAACGAGCTCAGTCCCAACCAGGTATTGAGGCGGCGGCACAGATCGGTCGGCCCGTGCGCCTCGAGCGCTCCGGACGCCATGGCTGCCGCGAGCGAGAGATCGCCGGTCCACACGGCGGTCATGCTGCGCACGTCGGTGACGATGAACAGGTCGACCTCGTAGCCCGGGTCGGTGAGGCAGAGATCCGCCTCGCCTACCTCGCTCACCAGCCACCAATGGCGCTTGTTGGCCGGCGCATCGGTGAACTCGAACGCCACGACGGTGCGGCGGCGCGGGAAACTCTCGGGCCTGACCCTGCGGTGCATGTCCCACATCAGCAGCGCGACGTCCTGGTCCTCGGGCCGCAGCCGGCTCGGCACCCAGCGCGCGCCCCATTCGCCCATCGCCATGATCAGCGGCCCGAGCGCCCGGCCGGCCTCGGTCAGGTGGTACTCAAAGCCGCGCCCGCCGCGCGCCGCCCGCCGCTCGATCACGCCTTCCTGCTCGAGGAACTTGAGGCGCTGCGACAGCAGGGACGCGGACATCAGCGGCACGCCGCGGCGCAGCTCGTTGAAGCGCGTGCTGCCGCAGATCAGCTCGCGCAGCACCAGCGGCGTCCAGCGTTCCGTCAGGATCTCCGCCGCCTTGGCGATCGGGCAGAACTGTCCGTAGCCCTTCATGCGCGAACCCTACGCGCACGGAAAAACCAAGGCTAGTACAGATCCTGAACTTGTGACGCCTGCGCTGTCCGGCAAAACTCTCGCGCGATCGCTGACGGTTTCGCAGACGAGCACAGATTCGGGGAGCAGAGCCATGACTGACGTTGCGACCATTCGGGTCTCGACCGTCGCCCATGCCGGGAACGGCCTCGGAACCTTCGCTGCGGGTCTGCGCGGCGCCGCGCTCTGGCCCGGCGAGCCGGCCTACGACGAGGCGTGCCGGATCTGGAACGCGATGATCGAGCGCCGGCCTGCCCTGGTCGTGCGCCCTCACGATTCCGGCGACGTGGCCCGGTGCATCGCGTTTGCGCGCGACAGCGGGCTGCCGCTGTCGGTCCGCGGCGGCGGCCACAACATCGCCGGCACGTCGCTGTGCCACGGCGGCGTCACGATCGACTTCTCGACCCGCAGGGAGGTCACGATCGAACCGGCGACCGCCCGCGTGCGCGCCGAGCCCGGCGCCAGCTGGGCCGACGTCGATCGTGCGACGCAGCCCTTCGGGCTCGTCGTGCCCGGCGGGATCGTCTCGGCGACCGGCGTCGCCGGCTTCACGCTCGGCGGCGGCTTCGGCTGGACCTCGCGCCGCTACGGCCTTGCGGCCGACAATCTTCGCGCCGTCGAGATCGTGACCGCCGACGGGCAGCTGCGCCGGGCGAGCGCCGAGGAGAACCCGGACCTGTTCTGGGCGATCCG
Source organism: Geminicoccaceae bacterium (assembly GCA_036274135.1). Lineage (GTDB taxonomy): Bacteria > Pseudomonadota > Alphaproteobacteria > Geminicoccales > Geminicoccaceae > DASUGG01. The sequence goes on along the minus strand of DASUGG010000299.1, from coordinate 3,830 downwards.
CGGCGGCGGCGGCAATTTCGGCGTGGTCACGTCGTTCGAGTTCCAGGCGCACCCGCACGGGCCGGAGGTCGTCGCTGGCATGATGCTGCACCCGATGGAGCGGGCGCGCGAGGTGCTGGCGCTGTTTCGCGACGTCACCGGTAGCGCGTCCGACCGGCTGTGCTGCGCGCTGATCATGCGCAAGGCGCCGCCCTCGCCGGCCATTCCGGAAGCGATGCACGGCAAGCCGGTGGCCGGCATCGCCGCCTGCTACAGCGGTCCGGTCGAGGAGGGCGAGGAAGCCGTCGCGCCGATCAGGAAGCTCGCCCAGCCGATCGTCGACACGACCGGCCGCAAGCCGTTCACGGCACACCAGCAGTTCCTCGATGCCGGCCAGCCGTTCGGCCGCCGCTACTACTGGAAGTCCGAGTACTTCGATGCGCTGCCGGTGGCGGCGGACGACGCGGTGATCGCGCATGCCGGCGCGATGGCCTCGCCGCATTCGGCGCTGCTGGTCATGCATGTCGGCGGCGCCGCGGCGCGGGTGTCGCAGGGCGCGACGGCGGTCGGCAGCCGCCAGGCGGCATTCGTCTTCAATATCCAGGGCGCATGGGAGAGCGCGGCGGAGGACGGCCTTCACATGGCATGGGCGCGCGACTTCTGGTCGGCCATGCGGCCGTTCTCGAGCGGCGGCACCTACGTCAACTTCCTGACCGCGGACGCCGAGGAAGAGCGCGTCCGCGCCGCCTACGGCGCCGAGCTGTACGACCGGCTGGCGCGCATCAAGGCGAGGTTCGACCCCGACAACCTGTTCCGCTCCAGCCAGAACATCAGGCCGGCGCGCGGCTGATCGCCGGAATGGCCTCGCCCGGCAGCCGGCCGCCGGGTCAGGCGCCCTCCTTGGTATGCGGGTCGGCGAAGTGGCCGGTGGGCCGATAATCGCCGATCATGCTGACGTGGCTCACCAGCCCGGCCGGGTCGCAGCGGTGCAGCAGTACGGCCGGCGGCTCGCAGATCCAGGTGGCCGGCGCGTCGCCGAAGACCAGCTCGGTCTGATGCGCGCAGGAGGGCGCGGCCTGCGCCAGCGTGCCGGCGAAGCGGCGCTGGATCGCCCGGTGCACGTGGCCGCAGACGACGCGCTCGACCTGGCCATGCTTTGCGATCACGGCGGCCAGGCCATCGGCGTCGCGCAGCATCGAGCCGTCGAGATGGCCGATGCCGGTGCGGAACGGCGGGTGATGCAGCGCCACCACCGTCGGCCTGTCCGGCATCTCGGCGAGCCGCGCGTCCAGCCAGGCCAGCTGCTCCGGCCCAAGCCGGCCCCAGGGCTCGCCCTCGACCAGAGTGTCGAGCGCGATCAGCCGCACGGCAAAGCGCTCGATCGCATAAGCGAGCGGCCCGCGCTGCGGCAGATAGCCCCAACGGGCGCGGATCAGCTCGCGGTCGTCGTGATTGCCGGACAGCACGAACCAGGGCGCGCGCAGCCGGCCGACGATCTCGGCGAACGCGGCGTAGACCTCCTCGTCGCCGTCGTGGGTGAGATCGCCGGTGATCAGCACCGCATCGGGATCAAGCGTATTCAGATGCGTGATCGCCCGCTGCAGGCAGGCGGCGGTGTCGAGCCTGCCGAACAGACGCATGTCCGGGAGCGCGAAATGCGGGTCCGAAAGCTGGGCAATCAGCATGGCGGCAGCGTCCTCCGAGCCGGCCCGAGCCCGTCGCGATCCGCAGGCGCCGGCGAGGGGCGCAAGTTGACGGCCGCCGCGCCGGGTGACAAGCTCGGGTCAGCGAAACGAAGATGCTCCGGGCGCAGGGATGGTCCGGCGCGTCCATAACAGGAGGCTTCGCGTCATGAGCGTTCGCTTTGGTTCCGCCGCGGCCGGGGTCTGCGCGGCCTTCGCCCTGCTCGCCGCGCCCGGCATGTTCGCAGCCGCGCAGGCCGACGAGATCACCGTCTACACCTCCTACGAGGAAGACGAGCTCGCAGCGTTTCTCGGGGCGATGAAGGAGGACATTCCCGACCTCCAGGTGAACGTGCTGCGGCTGTCGACCGGCGATCTCGCCGCCCGCATGCTGGCCGAGTCCGCCAACCCGCAGCACGATGTGATCTGGGGCTGGGCGGTCACCTACATGGTCGATCCGCGCATCCTCGACATGCTCGAGCCGTACCAGCCCGCCGGCATCGACAAGGTGCCGGCGCGCTTTCGCGATCCCGACGGCCGCTGGTTCGCCGTCACCGGATACATGGCCGCGTTCTGCGTCAACAACGAGGTGCTGGAGCGCAAGAACCTGCCGATGCCGACCTCGTGGCAGGACCTCCTCAACCCCGCCTACAAGGGCGAGGTGGTGATGCCCGACCCGGCGAGCTCCGGCACCGGCTACCTGCAGATCGCCTCGCTGCTGCAGATGAAGGGCGAGGAGGCCGGCTGGCAGTTCCTGAAGGACCTCGACGGCAACATCGCGCAGTACATCAAGAGCGGCTCGCGCCCCTGCAACTCGGCGAGCCAGGGCGAATACGCGGTCGGCGCCTCGTTCGCGCTGCGGGCGATCAAGAACATCATCGAGGGCTACCCGATCACCATGGTGATCCCGGCCGAGGGCGCCGGCCACGAGCTCGAGGCGCACGGCCTGATGAAGACCTCGAAGAACAAGGAGGCGGCCAAGCGGTTCCTCGACTGGACCCTGTCCGACCGCGCCGTGCAGGAATACTACGACTGGAAGGAGATCGTGACCATCCAGGGCGGCGCCATGCCCGAGACGTTCAAGGAGGCCGGGATGCCGGCGGACGTCGGCTCGGTGATGTACGACATGGACTACGCCTGGTCGGCCAACAACCGCGACCGCGTTCTCGAGCGCTGGCAGGCCGAGTTCGAGCGCTGAGGCGGCAAGCGCGGGCGTCGCTGCGACGCCGCCCGCCGCCCGGCGCGGCGGGCTGATCTCGCATGTTCCTCGAGCTGCGCGAGGTGGCCAAGCGCTTCGGCGAGGTCGTCGCCGTCGACGGCGTCTCGCTCGCCGTCGCCGAGGGCGAGTTCGTCTGCTTTCTCGGCCCCTCGGGCTGCGGCAAGACCACGCTGCTGCGGCTGATCGCCGGCCTGGAGATCGCCGACGCCGGCGAGATCCGCCTGGGCGGCCGGGATCTCGCGCCGGTGCCGGCGCGCCTGCGCAACTTCGGCGTCGTCTTCCAGTCCTACTCGCTGTTCCCGAACATGACCGTGGCGAAGAACGTCGCCTACGGCCTCGAGTGCCGGCGGTGGCCGGCGGCACGCCTGCGCGCCCGCGTCGAGGCCATGCTGGCGCTGGTGCACCTCGCCGACCAGGCGGCCAAGTACCCGGCGCAGCTTTCCGGCGGCCAGCAGCAGCGGGTGGCGCTCGCCCGCGCGCTGGCGCCCGAGCCGCCGGTCCTGCTCCTCGACGAGCCGCTCTCGGCGCTCGACGCCAAGGTGCGCGAGGAGCTGCGCGGCGAGATCCGCGACCTGCAGCGGGAGCTCGGCATCACCACGGTCATGGTCACGCACGATCAGGACGAGGCGATGGAGATGGCGGACCGGATCGTCGTGATGAACCGCGGCCGCATCGCCCAGGTCGGCACCGCCTTCGAGCTTTACACCCTGCCCGCGAACCGCTTCGTGGCCGAGTTCATCGGCCGCATGAACGTGCTGCGCCTCACGGCCAATGGCGAGGGGCGGCCCTGCCTCTGCGGCCAGCCGCTCGCGCTCGACGGCGACGCGCCGCTGCGCGCGGCGCTGATCGGCGTGCGGCCGGAGGACGTGCTGCTCGGCGAACGCGCCGGCGACGCCGGCATCCACGTCCGCGGCGTGGTCGAGAAGGCGGTGTTCCTCGGCAACGTGACG
>DASUGG010000298.1:0-6500 GCA_036274135.1 Geminicoccaceae bacterium | reverse complement strand
GCGAGGAGGCTGGAGGCCGGCTCAGCAAGGCAACGAAAAGGCGCGCCGTTGGGGCGCGCCTTCGTGGTGCAGGGCAGGCCGGGCGGCGAGGCCACCCGGACCCGTAGCGCTCAGTTGATGTAGTACTTCTCGTACTTGCCGTAATACTGCAGCGCGTCGCCGTAGGCGCGCTTGGTGTGCTTGCGGATGTCGACCTGGGTCAGCACCGCGCCGGCAACCACCGTGCGGCTCTCGAGCAGTGCGTCGATGCCGTTGACCGCCACCTCGTCGTTGGTCTTGCCCCAGCGCACGACGAACAGCACGGCGTCGGCGAGTCGCGCGGCGATCCGCGTGTCCGCCAAGCCCAGCAGCGGCGGCGCGTCGAGGATGATGTAGTTGTAGCGCGAGCGCAGCTCGGTGAGCAGGGCCAGCAGCTTGGGCGAGGCCAGCAGGTCGGTCGGATTCGACGTCGAGCGGCCGATCGTGATCGCATGCAGGTTGGGGATCGCGTCGTCGCGGTAGATCACCTCGTCCAGCGTGTGCTCGCCGGAGACGACCTCGACCAGACCCGGACCCGAAATCGCCTGGCCGAGCTCGCGCCGCACGCTGGGATGCCGCAGGTCGAGGTCGACGACGATGCTCTTGTGGCCGGAGCGCGCCGCGGTGGTGGCCAGGCTCAGCGCCAGGGTGGTCTTGCCCTCGCCCGGCAGCGACGAGGTCACCAGGACCAGCTGCGGCGGACGCTCGTGGTTGGAGAAATGCAGGCCCACCTGCACCGCGCGCACCGCTTCCGCATAGGCCGAGCGCGGCTTCTGCATCAGGTACTGATGCGGCTTCTCGCCCTTCAGGCCGGCGATCCTGGGCACCAGCCCGAGATGCGGGACGCCGAGCACCTGCTCGACCTGGCGGCCGGAGCGCAGCCCGCTCTCCAACCCCTCGGCGGCGATCGCGAACAACATGCCGAGCATCAGCGAGCCGGTGAAGCCGACCGCGATCATCAGCTTCGGCTGCGGGAAGCTCGGCCGGGTCGGCGCCGTGGCGCGAGAGATCACCCGCGCCCCCGCCTCGGTCAGATCGTCCTGCTCGCTCAGCTCCTTGGACCGATTGAGCACCGTCGTGTAGAGGAGGCGATTGGCCTCGGCCTCACGCTCCAGCTCGCGCAGGTTCACCTGGGCGGCGCGGTTCTGGACGATGTGCTGCTTGGCCTGCCCGAGATGCTCCTCGAGGGCGCTGATCCGGCTCTCGGCGACCGCGAGCTCGTTCTCGAGGCCGCGGATGACGTTGCCGATCTCGATATCGATCTTGGTCGCGAGCTTCTGCCGTTCGGCCTTGAGCTGGATCAGCGTCGGGTGATTGACGCCATATTCCTGCGACAGCTGCGCTTCCTGGCGCAGGAGGTCGGCCTCCTGCTGGCGCAGCTGGCCGATGACGGGCGAACCGATCACCTCCATGATCGACTCGAGGCCGCCGGTGCGCCCGCGCAGCTTGCGCACCTGGTCCAGCTTGGCGGCGCGCTGGGTGCGCTCCGCCCGGGCGGCGATGAGCTCGCGGTTGAGCGCCGCCACCGTCTCGTCGTCGAGCATGATGCCGCGGCTGTCGGCCATCAGCTCGTGCTCCGCCCGGTAGGCCGCGATCGCGGCCTCGGACTCGTGCAGCGCGGCACGCAGCTGATCGGCGCGCTCGCTGAGCCAGTCGGCCGCACGGGAATTGGCCGACCGCTTCGTATCGAGCCGGTTCTCGACATAGAGATCGGCGACCTGGTTGGCGATCGTCGCGGCCTCCTGCGGATCGGGGGAGGTATAGGAGATTCCGATCACGTAGGACTCGCCGGCCTGCGCCACGTTGAGTCCTCCCAGCAGCGTGTCGATCGCGCCCTCCAGGGCGGCCTGCTGGGCGTAGGGATCGGGCTCGACAGGCGGCAGCGCCGGATTCGCCAGGCCGGTCGCCACCAGCCAGGAATCCGGCAGCCATTGGGCAAGTGGATGGATGTACTCGGCGATCAGCGCGTCCAGGCCCTCCTTGGGCGCCTGCGCGACCTGCGCCGCCGCAGCCTTCTCCCGTTGGGCGCGCAGCACCGGATTGAAGTCCGGATCATCGAGCAGGCCGAGCACCTCGATCGCATAGTTCGCGAACGACCGCGAGGTCAGAAGCTTCACCTCCGTCTCGATCGTCGCCGGATCCTGGGGGAGCTGCTCGATCACCGCTTCGGTGTTCAGGACCCGCGTCTTCTGCGGCTCGATCGAGATCGCCGAGGCGGCGGTGTATTGCGGCGTCATGTAGTACGCCAGGAACGCGCTCGCCAGCGTCGTGACCGCCACCGTACCGAAGATGATCGAGCGCCGGCGCCTGAGCACCTTGACCAGGTCTCGCAGCCCCAGCCGCGGCTCTGCACCGTAGGTCTGGGCGCCAAAGGTCCCGTCGTGCTCGATACGGGCTGGTTTCTGGGGAGCTGTCATCGCGGATTCCCGTAATCCTCGGAGTTCCTGCCGAGTCGTGCCTGACATGCGTGCGAGGGGGCGGTCCTGCTGTCGCTCATCGAGCAGCGCGAAGCGTCGGCCCCGGGCTGCTGGAGTTCAACAAAAACTCCCCACATTCGGGTTAATCGGCAAGGTAAAGAGCATGACCCGCCGACCACCGTGGCGCTATTAACATGGCTCGATCATCCGATGTGTTAAAAACAGCTGGCGACTGTGAGATCTTGGCGACAAGTCGTCGTTAACTTCTTGGCGTGGACCTTACAGGCTCCAATAAATCCGGTCCGCCGGCGCATCCTCGGGCCGCAGCACCGACTTGATGTCGAGCAGCGCCCCCCCCGTGCGGAGCATCGCGAACAGGCGGCCGGCGCTGAGCTGCAGATAGGCTTTGTGCGGCACCGCCAGCACGAGCGCGTCGAGATCGGTGAACGCCTCCAGCGGCGAGGGCGCGAGACCGAAGGCCGCCTCGAGATCCGCGGCGCTCGCCAGCGGGTCGTGGACGCGCACGGCCATGCCGTACGGCTTCAGCTCAGCCAGGATATCGGCGACCTTGCTGTTGCGCAGATCCGGGACGTTCTCCTTGAAGGTCATGCCGAGAATGCCGACCCGCGCCTGCCTGACCGGCAGGTCGGCCTGGATCAGCAGCTTGACCAGGCGCTGCACCACGAACGCCGCCATGCCGTCGTTGATCCGCCGCCCCGCCAGGATCACCTGCGGGTGGTAGCCGACGGCCTCGGCCTTGGCGGTCAGATAGTAGGGGTCGACGCCGATGCAGTGGCCGCCGACCAGACCCGGCGTGAAGGGCAGGAAGTTCCACTTCGTCTGCGCCGCGGCGAGCACGTCGCGGGTGCGCAGCCCCAGGCGGTCGAGAATCAGGGCGAGCTCGTTCATCAGGGCGATGTTGAGGTCGCGCTGGGTGTTCTCGAGCACCTTGGCGGCCTCGGCCACCTTGATCGAGGGCGCGCGATGCAGCCCGGCCGGGACGATCGCGCCGTAGACCTCGGCGAGACGCTCCAGGCTCGTCGCGTCCGACGCCGAGATCACCTTGACGATGCTGGCGAGCCGGTGGGTCGCATCGCCCGGGTTGATCCGCTCCGGCGAATAGCCGAGACCGAAGTCGACCCCAGGCTCGAGGCCCGAGAGATGGCCCAGCAGCGGGCCGCAGACCTCCTCGGTCACCCCCGGGTAGACGGTCGATTCAAACACCACGACGGCGCCCGGCCGCAGCACCCGGGCGATGGTCCGGCAGGCCTGACGCAGGGGCTCGAGGTCCGGGCAGCGCTGCTCGTCGATCGGGGTCGGCACCGTGACGATGAAGAAGCCGACGCCGGCCAGGTCGGCCGGATCGGTGGTGAGGGTCAGCGCGGCTTCGCCGAGCTCCGCCGGGGTCAGCTCGCCCGTGTGGTCGAGGCCCTGGCGCAGCGCGGCGACGCGGCGCTCGGCGATATCGAAGCCGATCGTGCCCGGGAACTTGCGTGCCAGCGCGACCGCGACCGGCAGGCCGACATAGCCGAGGCCGATGACTGCAATCCGTTCCGACATGGTACTGCGTTACCTCGCGCGCGGCGGTTGGTCCGATGGACGGTCGGGGCTCGAGCCGGACGAACGGTCTGTGCCGTTCAGGGTCGTGCGCACCGATCCTTTGCTTGGCATGTTGCTGACGACGATCTGGCTCTCATCTACGGGGGCCGGAGCGCTAGGACGAGGTGGTCTGCAGGCTCAGCAGCCGATCGACGCCGGCCATCAGGAGCGAGCCCACCTTGCCGTGCTCGGCGGCCGCCGGGCGGGTGTCGCTCGGCTGGTAGCCGGGCAGCAGATGCTGGATCAGATGCTGCACGGACTCGTCGTCCTGGCGCAGGCTGGCGGCGAGCATCTCGTCGAACACCCGCCGCAGGATCTCGAGGTTGATCGGCTGCGAGGCCGCGGCCAGGACGCCGTCGACGGCCGCCGGCAGGCGGCGCTCGTCGCGATCGAACAGCTCCTCGTAGAGCTTCTCGCCCGGGCGCAGGCCGGTGAACGTGATCTCGACGTCCTCGTCCGGGCGCAGGCCGGCGAGCCGGATCATCTGGCGCGCGATGTCGACGATCTTGATCGGCTCGCCCATGTCGAGAACGAAGATCTGACCGCGTTCGTCCGGATGCCGCAGCCCATGCGCCGACGCCTGCAGCACGAGTTCTACCGCTTCGCGCACCGTCATGAAATAGCGCTTGATGTCGGGGTGGGTGACGGTCAGCGGCCCGCCCCGCGCCAGCTGGCGCTGGAACAGGGGTACGACCGAGCCGCTCGAGCCGAGCACGTTGCCGAAGCGCACGGTCATGAAGCGGGGCGAGGGCTGCTCGCGCGCCCGATCGGGATCGACCGCGACATCGAGCGCCTGGCAATAGAACTCGGCCAGCCGCTTGCTCGCCCCCATCACATTGGTCGGATTGACCGCCTTGTCGGTCGACACCTGGACCATGGCGCGGGCGCCGTAGCGGCTGGCGGCATCGGCGACGTTGCGGGTGCCGAGCACGTTCGTGCGCACGCCCTCGCCCTTGTTCAGCTCGACCATCGGCACATGCTTGAGCGCGGCGGCGTGAAACACGAGCTCCGGCTGGTGCGCCGCGAACAGCTGCATGACCCGTTCGCGGTCGCGGATGTTGCACAGCACGGCGCGGCAGCGCAGCGACGGATGGCGGTCGCGCAGCTCGATCTCGATGCTGTAGAGGTTGAACTCGCTGAAGTCGACCAGGATCAGCTCGATCGGGCGCAGGGCGGCGATCTGCCGGCTCAGCTCGCTGCCGATCGTGCCGCCGGCGCCCGTGATCAGCACGCGCCGTCCGGCGATCAGCTGGCTGATGGCCTCGCGATCGAGCGGCGCCTGCGGCCGGCCGAGCAGGTCCTCCAGCGCGATCGGCTGCAGGTCGATCTCGCCTTCCTTGGGCGTGTCGCGGAAGTCGGTCAGCCGCGGCAGGCAGGCGGCGGTCAGGCCTAGCCGCTCGGCGGTGTGCAGCATCTCCTGGGTCGCCGCGTCGTTGCGCTTGCCATTGGCGTCGGTCATGATCAGCCGCTGCGGCTTCACGCCCCGGCTCGCCAGCCGCGCCAGCACCGCGGTCAGCTCGTCGCGCATGCCGAGCACCGGCACGCCGTGGATCATCCGGCCCTTGAACTCGGCATGGTCGTCGAGCACGCCCACCACCTTGTACGGCGCGTTGAGGTCGGCCTTGGTGGCGCGGATGAACTGCTCGGCCGCCTCGCAGGCGCCGATCAGGAGCACCGGGATCGCCGCCCGCTGGTCGCGCGGCGTCAGCGCGCGATGTTGATGGCGGAACAGGCGGTAGGAGAACCGCGAGCCGCCCAGCACCACCACCAGCAGGAACCACTGGATGATCGGCACCGAGCGCGGGATCGCGTCGAGCTGCTGGAACAGATACATGCAGGCGATGAACAGCAGCACGGCGACCGTGGTCGCCTTGACGATCACGATCAGGTCGCCCAGCGACGCGTAGCGCCAGACCCCGCGGTAGACGCCGAAGACGGTGAACGCGCTGGTGGAGATCGCCAGGAAGGACACCGTCATCAGCACGATGTCGATGGGAGGCAGCTCGAAAGCCGCGTTGCCGAGCCGGAGATACAGCGCCAGAGAGACGGTAATGCAGGCGACGATTGCGTCGTGAACGAACGACACGACTACCTTAGAGACCCTCAAGGCGATCACTCCACCGTCCCGATCGTGCGCGAATAAGAACCTGGAAGGCCTAACAAGGTCCATACGGATATAGTTAATGTCAATGTAAATTCTGTATAGACATACAATATAAAACCACTAATATGAGCGTTAACTATAAAACGACTATATCAAGGGTTCCGATATCATTCGTGGTTTGGACCGATTATTAACCTTAATGACTTTGCGCGCAGCATGATTGTACAGAGAGGGTAATCACCTGACAGTGCCGCTCGGGCGGTGGGTCAGGCGGCTTGCTTGCGGGTTGGTGTCTTGGGGTGGTTCTCCTTGGCTGGGGCGGGGGGCAGGCCTTCGGTGAAGGCCTGGGCTGGGGTGCGGCC
>DASUGG010000297.1:0-2217 GCA_036274135.1 Geminicoccaceae bacterium | reverse complement strand
GATGCGCCTTGGCCTTCGCCGCCTGCTCCGGCGTGATCGCGCCGTCGCGCAGCATGCTGTCCAGCACGACCGCGGCGCGTCGCTGCGCGAGCCGCAGATTGCGCGTCGGCGCATAGCGCGAGGGCGCCCTGATCAGCCCCGCGATCATCGCCGATTCGGCGAGCGTCAGATCGCTCGCCGGCTTGTCGAAATACTGGTGCGCGGCGCCGTCGACGCCATAGGCGCCGCCGCCGAGATAGAGGCGATTGAGATAGGCCTCGAGGATCTCGTCCTTCTGGAAGCGTGCCTCGATCCAGAGCGTGTAGAGCGCCTCCTTGACCTTGCGCGTGAGGCTGCGCTCGGGCGTCAGGAACGCGAGCTTGGCGAGTTGCTGGCTGATCGTGCTGCCGCCCTCGACGACGTGCCCCTCCTTGAGGTTGCGCACGAAGGCGCGCAGCACGCCGAGAGGGTCGATGCCCGGATGCTGGTAGAAGCGGCGGTCCTCGATCGCGATCACCGCCTTGGGCAGCCAGGGCGACATCTGATCGAGATGCAGGTACTGGCCGTAGCGGTCGCCGAGGCTCGCGAACACCTCGCCCTTGTGATCCAGGAGCGTGATCTGCGGCCGGGCATCCTCCGGACGCGGCCGCTTCAGGTCGGCGAGGTCGAGGCTCGCATACCAGCCGACGCCGACCAGCAGCAGCACCAGGCCGAGCGGGCCGGAAAGGCGCCAGCGCAGGCCGCGCCACAGGCGCGCGCCGAGACCGGCGCTGGCCCGCCGCTTCGATCTCTTCCCGGCGCTCTTCGCTCTTGCCAAAGGGGTCCGACCGTCCCGGTTCTAAGGGTTCCCGCCCGACGGAAGCATCGCCTCCACCGGTCGCGCACGCACCCTCAACCGCGTGGTTCCGGTCCTTACCATCGCCCAGATGAACATCGGCTGTCCGACTCAGACCCCCTGCTGGCGCCGCTCGCGCTGGATCACCTGCAGCTCGACGACCGCGGCGTTGATCAGGACCTTGCCCTGCTCCTCGAAATTCACGGTCACGCGCTCGCCGATCACGGACTGGACATGGCCCACGCCCCAGTCCGGCTGGGTCGGGTGGCGCACCATGGCGCCGGGCACCAAGAGCGGATTCATGGCCAGGCGCTCCCGCTCACATGTCGCACGAGGCTTCCCATGTAACCATGCGCGCCGGCTACCGCAATGGCCCCGACGCCCCGGCAAGCGCCTTGCCGTACCGACGTGCCCGACATGCAACATGGATCAAGGGCTGTTCGAGCCTCGATCATGAATAGGTTCCGAAAGCCTGCGCCCTCGCGCCGTACGCTACGCGCACTCCTGCCGGCGGGCTTTCCTGCCCACGGTCTCAGCGTTTTCGGCGGATCAGCAGATAGAGCGCGCCGGCGCCGCCGTGCTTGGGCTGCGCCGGGGCGTAAGCGAGGACGCGGGCGCGGTTGGCGCCCTCGTTCAGCCAGCGCGGCACCATGTGGCGCAACACGCCGCCATGCACCAAACCTTTGCCGGTCACTACGAGAAGGCAGCGCAGGCCGCGCGCTTGCGCGTCGCCGAGGAACCGCCCGAGCTGCTCGTGCGCCTGCTCCTGCGTCAGCCCGTGCAGGTCGATGCTCTCGTCGATCACGACCTGGCCGCGCCGCAGGCGAAGCCAGCTGCGCCGGTCGAGGCCGATCGGCCGCTGCGGGTCCAGGGCGGCAGGCGCGTGCGCGACCTGCGTCGTGCGGGCGGGCATCTTCACGGCGGGCGGCGGCTTCGCGGCCGGCGTCCCGTCGAGCGGCTCCCTCTCGGCCATGGCGCGCCGCCACAGCTCGATCTCGGCGGGAGTCAGCTCGCGCCGGCGCGTCATCCCTCCCTCCCGCCCCCTGCGTCGTCGAGCAGGAGCACCAGGAGCCGCTTCGGACCGTGCGCGCCGAGCTGGATCGTCTGCTCGATGTCGCCCGAGCGCGACGGGCCGGTGATGAGATTGATCGAGCGCGGCAGGCCGCCTTGCTCGCGGCGCAGCAGGCGCAACGCGTCCTCGTAGGCGCGCAGCACCCGGGCCGAGGGCAGCGCGACGATCGAGGTCTCGGGCAGGAAGGCGACGGTGGTCGGGGTCTCTGGGCCGGAGAGCAGCATCAGCGTGCCGGTCTCGGCGATGCCGGCGAACGCCGTGGTGACGCCCACCGGGTCGGCGTCCTCGGCGCGGCCGCGCCGGATCTCGAGCATGGCCGGCCAGTCCGGCC
>DASUGG010000296.1:0-2129 GCA_036274135.1 Geminicoccaceae bacterium | reverse complement strand
CCAAGCTGGTGATCGCCGACGAACCGGTCACCGCGCTCGACGTCGTGGTCCAGCGCCAGGTGCTGGACGTGCTGCGCGCGCTGCAGGCGGAGCTCGAGCTGTCCGTCATCCTGGTGACGCACGACATCAGCGTGGTGGCCTATCTGTGCGACGCGGTGGTGGTGATGTACGCCGGCCAGGTGGCCGAATCGGGTCGCTGCGACGACGTCCTGGCGCGGCCCGACCATCCCTACACCATGGGCCTGTGCAACGCCTTCCCCGACCTGGCGCGCTCGCGTGGCAAGCTGGTGCCGATCGAAGGCGCGCCGCCCTCCCTGCTCGACCCGCCCGAGGGCTGCCGCTTCGCGCCGCGCTGCCCGTTCGCGATCGAGCGCTGCGCCGCGCCTCCGCTGCTGGCGCAGAGCCGCCCCGGGCATCGCGTCGCCTGCTGGCGGAGCGGCGAGGCAGCCGCGCTGCGGGTTCGCGCCAGCCGCACCGACACCTGGGAGCAGGCCGGCGCGAGGGTCGCATGAGCGCACTCGTCGAGGTCCAGGACCTCGTCAAGCATTTTCCGGTCGGGCGCAAGCTCGGCCAGGTGCTGCGGGGAGAGCACCCGACGGTGAAGGCGGTGGACGGCGTGAGCTTCGCCATCGGCCGCGGCGAGAACATCGGCATCCTCGGCGAGAGCGGCTGCGGCAAGACCACGCTTGGCCGCCTGCTGCTGCGCCTGATCACGCCGACCGCCGGCGAGATCCGCTTCGACGGCCGGCCGCTCTCGCAGGAGAAGGGCGAGGACCTGCTGTCGTTCCGCCGGCGGGCCCAGCTCGTCTTCCAGAATCCGTTCGATGCGCTCAACCCGCGCTTTACCATGGCGACCTCGCTCGCGGAGCCGCTGCGCAACACCAGGGTGCCGGCAGCCGAGCATCGGGAGCGCATCCGCACCGCCATGCAGCGGGTCCATCTGCCCGACGTCGAGACCTACGCCGACAAGTACCCCCATCAGCTCTCGGGCGGGCAGCTGCAGCGGGTCGTGCTGGCGCGCGCGCTGGTGGTCGAGCCCGAGTTCATCGTCGCCGACGAGCCGGTCTCGATGCTCGACGTCTCGGTCCGCGCCGGCATCCTCAACGTGATGAAAGAGATCGGCGAGCAGATGGGGCTCGCCGCCGCCTACATCTCGCACGACCTCGCCCTGGTCCGCTATGTCTGCGAGCGGACGCTGACGATGTATTGCGGTGTGGTGGTCGAGGACGGCCCGACCGAGGAGGTGGTGCACCGGCCGCAGCACCCCTACACCCAGGCGCTGGTCAAGGCCGTGCCGGTCCCCCATGTCGACCAGCCGCGCGATCCGCTGCCGATCAAGGGCGGCGTGCCGGACGCCCGCAACCCGCTTTCCGGCTGCCGCTTCCGCGACCGCTGCCCCTACGCCTTCCAGCGCTGCGCCGAGGAGGTGCCGCCGCTGCGCGAGATCGCCGGCGGCCATCGCGCCGCCTGTCATCTGCTCCACTGAGCGCCGCCTCAGTCTGCGGCCGTCGCCTGCGCCCGCGCGGCCAAGAGCCTTCGGCCGAGCGTGATGCCGGCGACCAGCACGCACAGGCCCGCCAGCAGGTAGGGAGCGGCATAGCCGCCGGTCAGGGTGACCAGCGCACCGAACACCGCCGGGCCGCAGGCATAGCCGACGAAGACGAAGAAAGTGGAGCCGGCCGTCGCTTGCCCCACCTCGCGCTCGGGCGCGGCGCGCGCGATCTCGCCGAGATAGATGCCGTTCCAGCTGCCGCCCGCGACGCCCGCCAGCGCGCTCGCCGCCAGCAGCGCCCAGATCGGCCACGCCGCGCTGAAGCTCGCGACCACCAGCGCGACGATGAAGCCCGTGACCCCGAGCACCGCCAGTACCATCCGAGGTCTGCCCGACGCGCTGGCGAGCCAGCCCAGGGTCAGGCGACCGATCACGCCGGCGGTCGCCATGACCGAGAAGCAGACGCCGGCCGTGGCGTATGCCAGGCCGACGCCGACCAGATGGGTCACGAGGAAGCCGAAGACCGCGCTCTGCATCACCGAGAACGCGATGCCGGTCAGGGTCAGCAGGCGAAGCTCGGCATTGCGGCCGACCGTGTGCGCCATGGCCACGACGTTGGCGGGGCTCGCCAGCGCCC
>DASUGG010000295.1:0-23424 GCA_036274135.1 Geminicoccaceae bacterium | reverse complement strand
GCTGATGCGGCCGGAGCGCGGCAGCATCGAGGTGCTGGGCCACGACCTCGCGGGGCTGAGCGACGGCGTCCGTTACGAGCTGCTCGCCTGCCAGGGCGTGCTGTTCCAGGACGGCGCCCTGTTCAGCTCGCTGACCGTCGCGCAGAACATCCAGGTGCCGCTGCGCGAGCGCCTCGCCTTGCCCGAACGTCTGCTCGACGCCCTGGCCGGGCTCAAGATCGCCCTGGTCGGCCTGCCGCTCGACACCTGCGGCCTGTATCCGGCGGAGCTGTCCGGCGGCATGCGCAAGCGCGCCGGTCTGGCGCGCGCTCTGGCGCTCGATCCGCAGCTGCTGTTTCTCGACGAGCCGACCGCCGGCCTCGACCCGATCGCGGCGGCCGAGTTCGATCACCTGATCCGCCGGCTGCAGCAGAGCCTGGGGCTCACCGTGGTGATGGTCACGCACGATCTGGATTCGCTCGAGGCGCTCTGCGACCGCGCGGCGGCGCTGGTGGACAAGCGCGCAGTGGTTGGTACCTTGGAGCAGCTGCGCAACCTGCGCCATCCGTGGCTGCAGGCCTATTTCCACGGGCCGCGGGGTCGTGCCGCGTCCCGCGCAGCAAGGGGCGACGGCTGAATGGAGATTCGCGCCAGCTATCTGCTCGTCGGCGGCGTCGTGCTGGCGCTGGTCGCAGCCCTCGCGGCGTTCAGCGTCTGGCTCGTGAAGGGGGACATCGACCGCCAGGTCGATCCCTACGAGATCGCGTTCGCCGGCTCGGTGACGGGGCTGCAGCAGGGCAGTGTGGTCCGCTACCGCGGCGTGCCGGTCGGCAGGGTCACCGACATCCGCATCGATCCCGAGCACGTCGAATCGGTGCTGGTCACGATCGAGGTCGAGCATGGCACGCCGATCCGGCAGGATACCGTGGCGACGCTGGAGATGCAGGGCATCACCGGCATCGCCTATGTTCAGCTGCGCGGCGGCACGCAGGCGAGCCCGCCGCTGATGGCGGCCGCAGGGCAGGCACTGCCGCAGATCGAATCGCACCGATCGACCCTCGAGCGGCTGTTCGAATCGACGCCCGACCTGCTGGTGCACTCGCTCGGCCTGGTCGAGCGGGCGAACCGGCTGCTCAGCGACCAGAATCTGCAGGCGTTAACCAATACGCTGCAAAACGTTGAGACACTGAGCACGTCGCTCGCGCGCCACGCCGACGAGGCGGAGGGCGTCCTCGCCGAGGCGCGTGGCGCCGCTAAGAGCGTCGCCGAGGTGTCGGGCGAGGTGGGGGCGCTCGCGAGCGATCTCAGGCATCTGACCGCCAAGGTCGACGCGGAGCTCGACGACATGGGGCAGGAGGTGGACGCGACCTTGAGCGAGACGCGGCAGGCGGCAAGCAGCCTGAAGCGCACGGCGGACGGGCTCGAGGTGCTGGTCGGCGATGTTCGCCAGCCGCTCAGCGACTTCGGCGCCACCGGCCTGTACGAGTTCACCCAGCTGGTCGGCGAGACCCGCCAGCTGATCGCCGCACTGACCCGGATCACCAAGGAGTTCGAGCGCGATCCGGCCGGCTTCCTGATCGGCAGCCACCGGGGCGGGTTCGAGGCCGAATCGAAATGACGCGCTGGCTCGGCCGCGTCCTCGCCCTGGCCACGTGCCTTGCGGTCGGCGCCTGCGCCGCGGCGCTCGAGCTGGCCCGGCCGGACCCGCCGCGCCTCTACGCGCTGACCCCCAAGAGCACCTTCGACGACCTGCCCGAGGTCGACGCGCGCATCAGCGTCGAGGTGCCGACCGCGACCGCCGGGCTGAACACCGCGCAGATCGCGCTGCGGCCGAGCCCGACGACGCTCGAGTACTATGCCGGCGCGCGCTGGATCGACGTCGTCCCGGTCATGGTGCAGAACCTGCTCCTGGAGTCGCTCGACAATGCCGGCCGGCTCGACGTGCTCGGCCGCGAGGTCGTCGGCATCCGCGCCGACTACGCGCTGCTGACCCACATCCGCGAGTTCCAGGCGGAGTATGCCGGCGAGGGGCCGCCTGCCGTCGACGTGCGCATCCAGGCGCGCCTGGTCCGTCTGCCAAGGCGCACCTCGGTCGCCGCGACCTCGCTGGGCTTCACGGTCAAGGCGGAGAACCGCTCGATGCAGGCGATCGTCGCCGCCTTCGACGACGGGCTCGGCAAGGCGCTCAAGGGAACCGTCGAGTGGACCGTCCGCGAGGTCGCCAAAGCCCAGGCCGCGTCGCCGGTCAGCGGCGGCTGAGGCACGCCCGACGTAACATCGGCGCGACCGCGCGACCGGTCGGCCGAGTGGGACAGCTTACCTCGGGCCGCAGCCTTTTCGCTGCCATGTCGAAGCTGTCCTCATGTCCTCTGATTCTGGGGGCCGCGTAAGCGCCGGGATGCCATCGATACGGGCGCGCTATGACGCCCTGGCGCTTGGCGGTGACTGCCGAAGCTCGAGCTTGGAGCGGCCGAGCATGCGAAGCACGGCGTTGCGGCCGGTCCGCAGCACCGGATACAGCAACCGAGATGCCGGGCGCGATCGGAACATGGCAGCGTTGATCCGGTTGAACCAGCTGGACCCGGTGCTCAGCAAAGCGAGCCTGTGGATGCACTCGGCGCCATGGTAGAGCTGGCCATCGAGCTTCAAGACCATGCCCTCGTCGAGATCAAGGCCGGCTTTGCGCACCTCTTCGACCCGCGGCCCCCCCTTGCGAGCGTCGACCAGCTCGACCTTCCCGAGAGTCTCGCGCAGACGAACGAGCTGAACATAGCGAGAACAGAACGGGCATTGACCGTCATAGACGATCCAGGTCTCCGCTTCGGTCTGCTCTGCCATTTGGTCTCCGGCGCGCTATGGCCCCGCTGCGTCACGCCGGACAAGCTAGTCCGTCGCGAGCGCACGACAACCGCCTATCTGACCCCGACCTCTCGCTGGTCCATTTGGACGGACCGTGCTCCGAGACGTTTCAGCGCCCCGGTCCATGGAATGAAAACCGCATAGAGCGCGATCCATTGGAAGAACGGTGCCGTGAGGGTGAGATAGATGAAAATATGAAGGCAAAGCCCGGCGGGGACATAAATCCACCGAAGCTTGGGGAATATGACCGCCAGGGCGAAGGTCGCCTGAAACAGCAGTACCCCGTACTGGCCAAGCAGGATCAGGACATGGTGGTGTGACAACCAGTATGCGAACGGGCTGTCCCATCGCAGGCCGTCCCTCGCCAGAAGATACTGGAGGGTGAAGCCATTCGCCCAGTCGAGGCCGGACGCGCTGAGCTTGCTCCATACCGCCGATGCGTACATCAGCACGAAAAACCATTGCAGAAGCTTGAGAGGCCAGCCAGCAAACTCGCTCGTCTCCGTGAGCATGTCGTTGACGCGGTGCCCTGCGCGCCGCCTCGCGAGCCACGCGTCCAGCGAGAGAACGCGGCCCGACGGGCTGAGCGCCAGGACCGTCAGAGCCACCATCATCACGGCCTCTGGATGGTGGAAGTCGTTGAAGGAATGGATGAACGCCTGAAGGTAGACGCAGGTCGCGGCGAACACGAGCAGGGCCGCGTTGGTGAGAAAACCTATAAGCGCAAGGATGCCTGCCACGAGGCTGACGTAGTAGATGATCTGCAGAGTGTCGAACGACGGGCGAAATCCCCATCCCCACGGCAGGTTCAGGAGATTCAAAATGATCAGAGGGCTCCAGTTCTCCGCTGGCAAGGCTGCGCGCAGCTCCAACGCGTCCAGCTGCGAGGCAAATATCGCCATCCAGAAAAGCTGGGTCGCGACCGCGATCAGCCGCACGATCGCGAGATCGAGGCATGGTGCGGGGGTGAACCAATAGCGCTGCCAAAAGCTCATGGGACGGCCCTACGGACAGCTCACCTCTGTCGCAAAGAGAACTTGTCGCGGCAAGCCTTCGACCGGTCCATCGCGGCCAATCGCAATCCCCAGATCCTCGACTTCCAGCCTGATGACCTGCCCATCCAGTTCCTGGCAATAGTGCTCTACGAGGCCCGCCAAGGCGTCCAACCTGCCGTGCCGTATCGGCTGCACCACGTTGTACCAATAGATCCAGAAGTCCATGCCGAGATCACGCCGCTTGATCTCGACGCGGTTGGAATCGGACAGGACGACATAGCTGGCGAAGTCGTGGTTGAGCCGCTCGCCCTCAAAGTGGGCCGTCTTGTACATCGGGTATGCCAATATCGGCCATCCCCACTTGCCGGTATCGACAAATCCGACCACCAGCTGCGCCGCCAAGATGACGACGACAATGACCGAAACGGCAAGCCTTCCGAGCGTTTCCCCGCCGAGTGTCATTTCGACCTCGTGCCGCGGTTACGAAATATCTTCCGTCCCGCTTCGAACCATCCATACCATCACCGCCGCATGCTTCACAACTGGCTTGGCAGCACGCGATCGGGCGGGCGGTGGCCGTCGACGAAGGTCTTGATGTTGATCAGGACCTTCTCGCCCATGTCGATGCGGCCCTCGATGGTCGCCGAGCTCATATGCGGCAGCAGCACCACGTTGTCGAGCTGGCGCAGCTTCGGATTGATCGCCGGCTCGTGCTCGAACACGTCCAGGCCGGCGCCGGCGATCTCGCGCGCGTTCAGCATCCGGGTCAGCGCCGCCTCGTCGATCACCTCGCCGCGCGAGGTGTTGATCACGATCGCCTGCGGCCGCAGCAGCTTGAGCCGCCGCGCCGAGAGCAGATGGAACGTCGCCGGCGTGTGCGGGCAGTTGACGCTGATGATGTCCATCCGGGCGAGCATCTGGTCGAGGCTCTCCCAGTAGGTCGCCTCGACCTCGCTCTCCAGCGCCTCGGGCAGACGGCGGCGGTTGTGGTAGTGGATCGCGAGGCCGAAGCCGCGCGCGCGCCGCGCCACCGCCGAGCCGATCCGGCCCATGCCGAGGATGCCCAGGCGCTTGCCGGTGATGCGATGGCCGAGCATCCAGGTCGGGCTCCAGCCCTGCCACTCGCCCGAGCGGGCGATCCGCTCGCCCTCGACCAGGCGGCGCGAGACCGCGAGGATCAGCGCCATGGTCATGTCGGCGGTGTCCTCGGTCAGCACGCCCGGCGTGTTGGTCACCGTGATGCCGCGGGCGTAGGCGGCCTCGATGTCGATGTGGTCGACGCCCGTGCCGTAATTGGCGATCAGCCGCAGCTTGGGGTTGGCGTGGGCGAGGACGCTGCTGTCGATCCGGTCGGTCACCGTCGGCACCAGGACCTCGGCCGTCTTGACCGCCTCGATCAGCTGGGCCTTGCTCTGCGGCGCGTCGGTGTCGTTCAGGCGGGTGTCGAACAGCTCCATCATACGGGTCTCGATCGCCTCGGGGAGCTTGCGCGTGACGATGACCAGCGGCTTTCTTCGCACCATCCAGCTGCCTCCGGCGTGGGCCGAGACCCGCTCCGCGTCCGGGCCATGCCTTAGCAGAACTGGCCGGGCAGCTAAAGCATCTCCGCAAGACCCTTGCCGCCGCCCCGGTCGGCCGGCTAACCCTGGCGCGGGCCCAGCTGTGTGTGGGGAACTCGCCGTGCGCACCTCGAGAAGCGTCTGCCGCATGAGCGGCGCGGGACCTTCCAGTCCGGCGCGGCAGCGCCGGAACCGCCGCAGGGCCATGGCCGCGGCAGTGGCAACCCTGGCGCTGCTGCTCGCGCCGCCGGCCGTCGCCCAGGCCGGCCGGACCACCGGGCTGCCGGTGCCGCGCTTCGTCTCGCTCGGCTCCGACGAGGTCAATCTGCGCTTCGGTCCGGGCGAGACCTATCCGATCGCGTGGATCCTGGTCCGCGAAGGCCTGCCGGTCGAGATCGTCGAGGAGTTCGACACCTGGCGCAAGGTCCGCCTGCACGACGGCGATCTCGGCTGGATCCACGCCAGCCTGCTGTCGGGCCGGCGCACGGCGCTGATCGCCGGCGAGATCCGGACGCTGCGGCAGACGCCGGACGAGGAGGCGCGGGTGGTCCTTCGCGCCGAGCCCGGCGTGATCGGCGAGCTTCTGGACTGCGACGGCGACTGGTGCCGGGTCGAGATCGACGGGCGGCGCGGTTGGCTGCAGCGCAGCGAGTTCTGGGGCGTGCTGCCGGAGGAGGCTTTGCGCTGAGCCGCCCGCCGGGTGGGCGAGGAGACTTAGCGCACGGGGCGCAGGCGGACGATCACCTCGACCCGGTCGATCTCCGAGCCGCTGGGCGGCGAGGGCAGGCGGCCGATCTCGACCTCGTCCTCGGGGATGTCGGTCAGCTGACCGGTGTCCTCGTCGAAGAAGTGGTGATGATGAGTGGTGTTGGTGTCGAAATAGCTCTGGCCCATGTCGACCACCACCTCGCGCAGCAGGCCGACGCTGGTGAACTGGTGCAGCGTGTTGTAGACGGTCGCGAGCGACACCGGGATGCCGGCATCGTGCGCCTGGTGATACAGCCCTTCGGCCGTCAAGTGGCGTGGGCCGCTCTCGAGCAGCAGCTTGGCGAGCGCAAGGCGTTGCCGCGTCGGCCGCAGGCCGGACTCGGTCAGCCGCTCGAGCGCGTTCGAATAGGTTCGCATCGTCGTCACCGTCCTGACACCCTACCTCTCGGCGCGCTGCCGCCCCCTCCCTCGGCGCAACGGGCCCCGATCACGCAATTCGTACTGCTTTGGTACCATATGTCGGCTTTGTCAACCCGCTACGCTCAGTCGCCCGTCGCGATTCGCGACACCAGCTGCCGCACCGTCGGGATGAAGCCGTTGGAGTAGAACGGATCGTCGCGGAACTTGAAGGCGTTGTGGCCCGCGAACATCAACTGCCGCTCGACGCTGCTGCCGTGCGCGATGTCCTGCAGGGTCTTCTGGATGCAGAACGAGCGCGGGTCGGGCGGCTTGCCGGTGGTGTGCTCCGCGCTGCACGACCAGTTGCTGAACTTGCAGGCGCTGAGGCAGCCCATGCAGTCGACCTGATCGCGCCGGATCTGGATCGCCTTCTCGGGCGAGACGTAGATCAGCGTGTCGTCGGGCGTCTTCATCGCCTGCGAGAAGCCGCGCTCGACCCAGCCGGCGATCCGCTCGAGGTCGGCCGGCGCGACGTACACCGAGCGGCCGCGCGTGCCGAACGGCAGCGGCGCAATCAGGCCGCGCTCTGAATCGGGCTCGGTCGCGAACGCCACCTGGCGCTGCGAGCGCTCGTCGAGCTCGCGCAGAAAATCGTTGTAGACGGCGGAGGAGTAGAAGCCCGTCGGGCTGAAGCGATGCAGCATGACGTCGCCGTCGTTCAGCTCCAGCAGCCGCCGCTTCCATTCATCGGAGATCGGGCTCTCGCGGGTCAGCAGCGGCCGGGTGCCGAACTGGAAGGCGATCGGGCCGACCGCGTCGTTGTCGAGCCAGTCGCGCCAGTCGCGCAGATGCCAGACGCCGCCGGCCATGATGATCGCCGTCTGGTCGAGGCCAAAATCACGCATCGTGCCGCGCAGCTCGCGCACCCGCGGGAACGGCTGCTCGGGCTTGCGCGGGTCCTCGGAGTTGGACAGCCCGTTGTGGCCGCCGGCCCGCCACGGGTCCTCGTAGACCACGCCGCCGAGCCATTCCGAGACATGGTGATAGGCGCGCTTCCAGAGTGCCCGGAAGGCGCGCGCCGACGACACGATCGGGTAGTAGTAGACGTTGTAGCGGGCGGCGATCTCGGCCAGCCGGTAGGGCATGCCGGCGCCGCAGGTGATGCCGTGGATCAGGCCGCGCGCACCCTCCAGCACGCCGGCGAGGACGCGCTCGCAGGACGCCATCTCCCACAGCACGTTCATGTGCAGCCGGCCCTCGCCGCCGCGCACGTCGTGCGCGATGCGCGCCTGGCTGATCGCCGCCCTGATCGAGTAGCTGATCAGCTCCTCGTGCCGCTCGAGCCGGGTCTTGCCACGGTAGACCAGCGGCACCAGCTTGCCGCGCTCGTCGACATAGTCGCCGTTGACCCCGGAGAAAGTGCCGACGCCGCCGGCCGCGGCCCAGGCGCCGCTGCTGAGCCCGTTCGAGACCGAGATGCCCTTGCCGCCCTCGATGAGCGGGAACACCTCGCGCCCCGAAAGAATCAGCGGTCTGAGGGAAATCACCTGTGCTCTCCTACCGGCCCGAGGCGCTGCCCGCCGGTCCGCGCGCCATTCCCATCCATTGCCCGAACTCCACCGGTTCTGGCGCCGACAGCAGCCAGGGCAAACCACGCATGTAAGCGCGCGATGACGGCGACACAAGGTCCCGCGGGTCAGCCCGCCCGCCGGTGCCGCCGCGGGCCGCGCTCCCGGCGGCCGTGATCCTCCTGCCCTTCGCCGGCCGGCCGCGGCGGCCGCGGCGCCACCTCGAGCTCCTCGCCGGTCTCCTGGTCGACCGCCCGCATGCTCAGCTTGACCTTGCCGCGGTCGTCGATGCTGAGCACCTTGACCTTGACCCTGTCGCCTTCCTTGACGACGTCGGTCACCTTGCCGACGCGCTCGTTCTTCAGCTCGGAGATGTGGCACAGGCCGTCCTGCGAGCCGAGGAAGTTGATGAAGGCGCCGAAGTCCACCACCCGCACGACCTTGCCGGTGTAGATCACGCCGACTTCGGGTTCGCTGGTCAGGCCGCGGATCCAGTCGACCGCCTGCTGGCTGGCGCCGGCGTCGGCCGACGCGATCTTGACCGAGCCGTCGTCGTCGATGTCGATCTTGGTGCCGGTAACCTCGGTGATCTCGCGGATGGTCTTGCCGCCCGGGCCGATCACCATGCCGATCTTGTCCTGCGGGATGTGGATCACGCTGATCCGCGGCGCGGTCTCGCGCATCTCGTCGCGCGCGCCGCTGAGCCCCTTGGCCATCTCGCCGAGAATGTGCAGGCGGCCGTCGCGCGCCTGCGTCAGCGCCGTGCGCATGATCGCCTCGGTGATGCCGGCGATCTTGATGTCCATCTGCAGCGACGTGACGCCGCGCTCGGTGCCGGCGACCTTGAAGTCCATATCGCCGAGATGGTCCTCGTCGCCGAGGATGTCGGACAGCACGGCGACCCGGTCGGCCTCCTTGATCAGGCCCATCGCGATGCCGGCGATCGGCCGGGCGATCGGCACGCCCGCGTCCATCAGCGCCAGCGACGCGCCGCAGACGGTCGCCATCGAGCTCGAGCCGTTGGATTCGGTGATCTCCGACACGACGCGGATCGTGTAGGGGAAGCTGTCGCGCGGCGGCAGCAGCGGCCGCACGGCGCGCCAGGCGAGTTTGCCGTGGCCGATCTCGCGCCGGCCCGGCGAGCGCAGGAAGCTCGCCTCGCCGACCGCATACGGCGGGAAGTTGTAGTGCAGCAGGAAGTGCTCGCGATAGTCGCCCTCGAGCGCGTCGATCACCTGCTCGTCCTGGCCGGTGCCCAGGGTCGCGACCACCAGCGCCTGGGTCTCGCCGCGGGTGAACAGGGCGCTGCCGTGGACCCGCGGCAGCAGGCCGACCTCGACCTCGATCGGCCGCACGGTCGTGGTGTCGCGACCGTCGATGCGCCGTCCGCTGTCGAGGATCGCGTTGCGCACGATCTTCTTCTCGAGCTTCTTGAACTGGTCGAGCACGAGCGGCGCATCGCCGCCCTCTTCGCCGCCGAACGCCTCAAGCGCCTGCGCCTTGATCGCTTCGACGCGCTCATGGCGGGCCTGCTTGGCCGGCTCCGCATAGGCCTCGCGCAGACCAGCCTCGTACGCCGCCGCCAACTGCTCATAGAAAGCGCCGTGGTCCTCGATCTCGAGCTCCCAGGGCTCCTTGGCGGCGGCCTGCGCCAGCTCGATGATCGCGTCGATCACCGGCTGAAACTGCTGCTGGCCGAACAGCACGGCCCCGAGCATCGTCTCCTCGGGCAGCTCCTTCGCCTCGGATTCGACCATCATGACCGCATCGCGCGTGCCGGCGACCACCAGGTCGAGCTCGCTGTCGGGCAGCTGCTGATAGGTCGGATTGAGGAGGAAGGCGCCGTCCTTGTAGCCGACCCGGGCACCGCCGATCGGACCGAGGAACGGGATGCCGGAGATCGTCAGCGCGGCGCTCGCGCCGATCATCGAGACGATGTCGGGATCGTTCTGCTGATCGTGCGCCAGGACGGTGCAGATGACCTGGGTCTCGTTCTTGAAGCCGTCCGGGAAGAGGGGCCGGATCGGCCGGTCGATCAGCCGCGAGGTCAGCGTCTCCTTCTCCGCCGGCCGGCCCTCGCGCTTGAAGAAGCCGCCCGGGATCTTGCCGGCGGCGAACGCCTTCTCCTGGTAGTTGACGGTCAGAGGGAAGAAGTCCTGGCCTGGCCGCACGGTGCGCGTCGCGACCGCCGTGCACAGGACCGTCGTCTCGCCATAGCTCGCCAGCACCGCGCCGTCGGCCTGGCGCGCGAACCGGCCGGTCTCCAAGACTAGCGGTCGCCCGCCCCACTCCAACTCTTTGCGACAGATGTTGAACATCGATGTGATTGCCTTTCCAATGGGCCTGTCTGGCCCCATGCCGGCCGGATCGGGCGAAGAACTCGCATCGGCTCGCACGGTCCGTGGTTGCGCCGCCGAAAGGATCCGGTCCGGCTGCGTGTTATTTGCGCAGGCCGAGCCGCTCGATCAAGGTCGCATAGCGGCTCTGCTCCTTGCGGCGCAGGTAGTCGAGCAGGCGGCGGCGCTGGCCCACCATCATCAACAGGCCGCGGCGCGAGGCGAAATCCTTCTTGTGCAGCTTGAGATGCTCGGTGAGGTTGCCGATCCGCTCGGTCAGGATCGCGACCTGGACCTCCGGCGAGCCGGTGTCGCTAGCCGCCGTGGCGAAATCGGTGATGACCTGCTGCTTACGCTCCTGGGTGATCGACATCGGTTGCATCCAACGGCTTCGGGTTTGCTGACGGCCACATGCTGACGGCCACGCTCGGGTTTCAGCCAGACGACCCTTGCTCGGGTTAAAGGTTGAACACGCGCACCGGGCTGAGCTGGCCGCCCTGCAGCCGCGCCAGCGCGACCATCACGCCCGCGGCCATCGCCCGCACCGTACCGTCCTCGGCCGGCCGGCCGCTGACCAGCTCGGGCGCGACGCGGATCTTCTGGCCGGCGCGCAGCCGCTCCGCCTGCGGCCCGGTCAGGGGCAGCGCCGGCATCTCCTGCAGCGCCGCCGGCAGCGAGATCAGCGCCTGCGGCAGGGCATCGTCGGCGACCAGCTGCGCCAGGGTCTCGGGCGCGATCGCGCTCTCGGCCCGGAACGGCCCGACCCGCAGCCGGCGCAGCGCCGCGACATGGGCGAAGCAGCCGAGCTGCTCGCCGAGATCGCGCACCACGGCGCGCACATAGGCACCGCGGCCGCACACCATCTCCAGCACGGCGTGGTCGCGATCGGGCCGCTCGAGGAGCGTCAGCCGCTCGATCTCGACCGGGCGCGGCGCCAGCTCGACCGGCGCGCCCCGGCGCGCCAGATCGTAGGCCCGCTCGCCGTCGATCTTGATGGCGGCAAAGCGGGGCGGCACCTGCTCGACCGTGCCGACGAAGGCCGGCAACGCCCGCTCGATCGCGTCGCTGTCGGGCCGCTCGGGGCTGTGCGCCGTGACCTCGCCTTCGCGGTCGTCGGTCGTGCGCGCCTCGCCCAGGCGGGCGGTGAAACGGTAGTGCTTGCGGCCGTCGACGATGTAGGCGACGGTTTTGGTCGCCTCGCCCAGCGCAATCGGCAGGACGCCGGTCGCCAGCGGATCGAGGGTGCCGCCGTGGCCGGCCTTGGCGGCGTCGGTGATACGGCGCACCCGTGCGACCGCCTCGGTCGACGTCATGCCTTCCGGCTTGTCCAGGGCGAGCCAGCCGTGGATCGCGCGGCCCTTGCGCCTAGCCCGGCCCATCGCCGTCCTCGCGCGTCCGCTCCAGGCTCGCCCGCTCGCGCGCCAGCAGCGCGTCGATCCGCGCCGCCTCGGCGAAGGACGGGTCGAGCCGGAAGCTCAGCGTCGGCGCGTATTTCAGATGGATGCGCCGCGCCGCCTCGCCGCGCAGATAGGGCGCGGCCCGCTCCAGCGCCTCGCGCACCTCGGCGCGCAGCTCGCCGCCCAGCTCGGTCACATAGGCGACGGCGTGCCGCAAATCGCGGCTGACGCGGACCTCCGACACCGTGAGGTTGGCCTCGGCGAGCAGCGGCTCGTGCGCCGCGCCGCGCCGCAGCAGCTCCGCCAGCACGTGGCGCAGGGCCTCGCCCACCCGCAACTGGCGCTGGCTCCGCTCGGGACCGCCCGGCTCCCGCTGACCCCGCATCGCTCCTCTCATCATCGCTCGCGGCACGGCGACGCCCGCCGTACGCGCCGCGGCCATCAACGGTTCCCTCACAGGCTGCGCGCGACCTCCTCGATCTCGTAGGCCTCGATCACGTCGCCCTCGCGAATGTCGTTGTAGCCTTCGATGCCGATGCCGCACTCGAAGCCCTCGCGCACCTCGCGGACGTCGTCCTTGAAGCGCTTGAGGGACCCCAGCGCACCCTCGTAGATCACGACGTCGTCGCGCAGCAGGCGCAGCCTGGCGCCGCGCCGGATCAGGCCGTCGATCACCCGGCAGCCGGCGATCTTGCCGACCTTGGTGATCGAGAACACCTCGCGGATCTCGGCGTGACCCAGGATGTGCTCGCGCGACCCCGGTGCGAGCATGCCGGACAGGTTCGCCTTCACCTCGTCGAGCAGCTCGTAGATGATCGAGTGGTAGCGGATCTCGACCCCGTCGCGCCGCGCCAGCTCGCGCGCCTGGGCGTTGGCTCGGACGTTGAAGCCGATGATCACCGCCTTCGACGCCACCGCCAGGGTCACGTCGGATTCGGTGATGCCGCCGACGCCGCTGTGCAGCACGCGGACCTGCACCTCGTCGGTGCTCAGCTTCTCGACGCCGGCGAGGATCGCCTCGAGCGAGCCGTGCACGTCGGACTTGACGACCAGCGGCAGCTCCTTGGCCTCGCTGCCGGCGAGCTGGCTGAACAGCTCCTCGACCGAGCTGCGCGGCGCGGTGGCCGCGCTCTGCGCCCGCCGCTTGCGCAGGCGGTACTCGGTGATCTCACGCGCCCGGCGCTCGTTGTCGACGACCACCAGCTGGTCGCCGGCCTCCGGCACGCCGTCGAGGCCGGTGATCTCGACCGGCGTCGAGGGGCCGGCCCGCTCCAGGTTCTGGCCGCGGTCGTCGATCAGGGCACGCACCCGGCCCCAATGGCTGCCGCAGATCACGATGTCGCCCATCTTCAGCGTGCCGCGCTGGATCAGCACGGTCGCCACGACGCCGCGGCCGCGGTCGAGGCGCGCCTCGATCACCGTGCCCTGCGCGTCCCGGTTCGGGTTGGCCGTCAGGTCGAGCAGCTCGGCCTGCAGCTGGATGGTCTCGATCAGCTTGTCGAGGTTCTGCCGCTTGACGGCGCTGACCTCGACGCTCAGCACGTCGCCGCCGAACTCCTCGGGCACCAGGTCGTGGCTGAGCAGCTCCTGCTTGACCCGATTCGGGTCGGCGTCGGGCAGGTCGATCTTGTTGATCGCCACCACGATCGGCACGCTGGCCGCCTTGGCGTGGCGGATCGCCTCGATCGTCTGCGGCATCACGCCGTCGTCGGCCGCAACCACCAGCACGACGATGTCGGTCACCTTGGCGCCGCGCGCCCGCATCTCGGTGAACGCGGCGTGGCCCGGCGTGTCGATGAAGGTCACCGGCCTGCCTGTGCCGATGTCGACCTGATAGGCGCCGATATGCTGGGTGATGCCGCCCACCTCGCCGGCGGCGACGTCGGCGTTGCGCAACGCGTCGAGCAGGGAGGTCTTGCCGTGATCGACGTGGCCCATGACGGTCACCACCGGCGGTCGCGGCTGCAGCTCCTCGTCGCGGTCCTCGCTGCCCTCGAGGCCGATCTCGACGTCCGCGTCGCTGACGCGCCTGGCCTGGTGACCGAACTCGCTCACGACCAGCTCGGCGGTGTCCGTGTCGATCACCTGGTTGATGGTGGCCATGACGCCCATCTTCATGAGCTGCTTGACCACCTCGGCGCCGCGCACCGCCATCCGGTTGGCGAGCTCCGAGACCGTGATGGTCTCGGGCAGCACGACCTCGCGGACCTGCGGGCCGATCTCCTGGATCTGGGCATGCCGGCGCTCGCGCTGCCGGCGGATCGCGGCCAGCGACGGCCCGCGCCGCTCGACCACCTCGCTGTCGCTGTCGAGCACCAGGCGACCGCGCGAGCTCTCGCGCCGCGGCGCGACGCCGCGCCGGCCCTCGCTTTTGTCCTCAACCTTCGCCGCCTTGCCCTTGACCTTGGAGCGCGGCGTCTCGGCCGGTCGCGGCGCGGGCGCCGGCTCTTGCGCCTGCTCGGCCGCCTTCGGCTCGGGCGGCGGCGCTTCCTCGACATGCTCGCGCCGGCGCCGGTCCTCGTCCTCCTTGGCGAGCATCCGCGAGGCGGCCTGCTCCGCCTTGCGGCGCGCCTCCTCCTCGGCGCGCTTGCGCGCCTCCTCCTCGGCCTGACGCTTCGCCGCCGCCGCTTCCTCGGCCTTGCGGCGCTCGGCATCCTCGGCCAGCCGCCGGGCGTTCTCCTCGGCGCGCGAGCGCGCCTCCTCCTCCGCCTTCTTGGCGTCGGTCAGCGCCCGGACGCGCGCGCTCTTCTCCTCCTCGGTGAGCGGCTTGAGCACCACAGGGCGGCGGACCGGGGTGGCGCGCGCCGCCTCCGCGCCGGCGCGACCGGCAGCCTGGCCGTCGGTGCGCATCCGCAGGGTCGGACGCGCGGCCTCGCCGCGCGGCGCCGGCTCGGCGGCACGCACACCGGCTTCGGCCTGACGCGTCTCGCCAGGCTTCAGGCCGCGCTTGCGCTTGACCTCGACCGCGACCGACTTGCTGCGCCCATGCGAGAAGCTCTGCCGGACCATGCCGCTGTCGACGGTCTTCTTGAGCTCGAGCCGCCCGCTCGGCCGCGCGAGCGAGATTCTTGGATTGTGCTCTTTGGTATCGGTCATGTCGGGCCGGTCGTTTCCCTCGGCTCGCCGCGGCGCCCCTGCGCCGCCCCTTCAGAGAGTTCCAGCGCGTCCGGCCGGAACCCGGCCAGACGCTCGACGTCGCGCAGCAACCGCCGCGCCAGGCCACCGGGCGCGACGGCCGCATGCACCACTTCCTCACGCCCCAGAGAGGCGCCCAGCTCGCCGCGCGAGAAGGCGGTGATCAACGGCAGCTCCGGCGCCAGCCGGCGCAGCTTCAGCCGCCCGTCGGCAGCACCGTCGGCAGCCGCGATCAGCACCACCGCTTGCGATGCGCGAAGGAAGGCGCGCACCTGCTCGAAGCCCGTCACCACCTCGCCGGCGCGACGCGCCAGACCCAGACCCTCCAGCGCACGCCTCGCGAGCAGCCGCTCGACCGTTTCCGCCAGATCCGCCGCCGCCGTCGCGGGCGCCCGCGCCGCCCGTGCGAACAGCCTCCCGGCGACGGCCTTGTTTACCACATCCCGGTCGGCACTCAACCACATACCGCGGCCCGGCAGGCGCTCGTCGACGTCCGGCAGCACGCGCTGATCGGGATCGAGCACGAAGCGCACCAGATGATCGCGCGCGCCGGCCCTGCGGGTCACCAGGCAGCGTCGCTGCGGCGCATCCGCCCGGTCCGGCGCGCGGTCCGCGGCGGGGCTCGCCATATCGCTTGCCAGGGGCGCGCTCAGGCCCTTGCTCCGTCATTCTCGTCGGCGCCGGCCGGCGCATCGGCTTCGTCCGACCCGCCGCCTTCTGCGTCCGCCGGCTCGTCGCCGAACCAGTGGGCGCGCGCCGCCATGATCAGCTCGCCGGCGCTCTCCTCGGTCAGGCCCGCGTCGGGCAGCAGCTCGATCAGCTCGTCGGCCGCCAGATCGGCGACGTCGTCGAGCGACTTGATGCCCTTGCGCCCGAGCGCCACCACGGTCTCCAGCTCCAGCGCCTCGAAGCCGAGCAGATCGTCGGCGATGCCGAGGCCCGCCGCCTCCTGGCGGAGCTCCTCCTCGCGTTCCGCCAGATAGGTCTCCGCCCGCTCGCGCAGCGCCTGCGCGACGCTCTCGTCGAAGCCCTGGATCGACGCCAGCTCCTCGAGATCGACGTAGGCGATCTCGTCGACGCTGGTGAAGCCCTCGGTCACCAGCAGCTGGGCGATCACCTCCTCGACGTTCAGCGTGTTGACGAAGTACTCGGTGAGCTGGCGGAACTCGCGGGTGCGCCGCTCGGAGTCCTCGGTCTCGGTGACGATGTCGATGTCCCAGCCGGTCAGCTGCGAAGCGAGGCGGACGTTCTGGCCGCGCCGGCCGATCGCCAGCGACAGCTGGGCGTCCGGCACGATCACCTCGATCCGCCGGCTGTCCTCGTCGAGCACCACCTTGCTGACCTCGGCCGGCGCCAGGGCGTTGACCACGAAGGTCGCCGGATCGGCCGACCAGGGAATGATGTCGATCTTTTCGCCCGACAGCTCGTTGACCACCGCCTGGACGCGCGAGCCGCGCATGCCGACGCAGGCGCCGACCGGATCGATGCTGTTGTCCTTGGACACCACCGCGATCTTGGCGCGCGAGCCGGGATCGCGGGCGACCGCCATGATCTCGATGATGCCGTCGTAGATCTCCGGCACCTCCTGCGCGAACAGCTTCGCCATGAACTGCGGATGCGTGCGCGACAGGAAGATCTGCGGGCCGCGCGCCTCGGGGCGGACGTCGTAGACGTAGGCGCGCACCCGGTCCTTGTTGCGGAAGGTCTCGCGCGGCTGCACCTCGTCGCGGCGCAGGATGGCCTCGGCGCGGCCGAGATCGACCAGCACGTTGCCGTACTCGGTGCGCTTGACCTCGCCGACCACGATCTCGCCGATGCGGTCCTTGAACTCCTCGTACTGCCGCTCGCGCTCGGCCTCGCGCACCTTCTGCACGATCACCTGCTTGGCGCTCTGCGCCGAGATGCGGCCGAGGTCGATCGGCGGCAGGGGCTCGAGGATGTGGTCGCCGACCTGGGCGGCGGGATTGCGCTCGCGCGCCTCGGCGAGCGGGATCTGCAGCGCCGGGTCCTCGACCTCGTCGCTGACCTCGAGCTCGCGATAAAGGCCGATGTCGCCGGTCTTGCGATCGACCTCGGCGACGATCTGGTGCTCCTGGCCATATTTCCGGCGCGCCGCCGTCTGGATCGCCTGCTCCATCGCGACGATCACGTCCTCGACGCCGATGCCCTTCTCCTGCGCCACCGCCTCGGCGATCCGGATCAGCTCGAGCCGACCGAGACCGGCGGTGGTCTCCATGCCAAAATCCGTCAAGCGCTCAGCTCCTTTGCGCAGCGGTCGCCGCCAGCACCTCGTCGGTCACGACCAGCTTGGCCTTCCTGATTCCGTCGCACGGGATCGCCCGCTCGCCCTCGGCGAGCTGGATGCGCACCTGGTCGCCCTCGACGCCGAGCAGGCGGCCGCGAAAGCGACGCCGGCCGTCGATCGGCAGCTCGGTCTCGACCCGGGCCTCGAAGCCGCGGAAGCGCTCGAAGTCGTCCCGCCTGGTGAGCGGCCGGTCAAGCCCGGGCGAGGTCACCTCGAGCCGGTAGGCGCCGGCGATCGGGTCGGCGACGTCGAGGATCGCCGACACCGCCCGGCTGATCCCGGCGCAGTGCTCGACGGTCATCGGCGCGCGGTCGGCGCGCTCCGCCATGACCTGCAGGGTCGGCCGCTGGCCGCCGTGCAGCAGCACGCGTACAAGCTCGAAGCCCATGTCCCGCAAGGTCGGCTCGATCAGCTCGGCTATCTGCCTGTTGGGGTCCACGCCAATAAAAAAGTGGGCCGGAAGCCCACCACCCTACGCTCGGTTACGGTGATTTGGTGTCCGATATATGCGCCTTGGCTTAACCGTCTTCAAGGTTTTTTCACGAATCCGGCAGACGGCGGAAACGCAGGTAGACGCAGGGCCGGCCCGCATTCCGGGCCTTCTCCTCGTAGCGGGTCGGCGGCCAGTCGGGCGGCCGCGTGCGCCAGTCGGCGGCTCCCCGTGCGAGCCAGGCGAGCCGCGGCACCGGCAGCAGCGCCAGCAGCATCGCGCGGGCATAGTCCATGTCGTCGGTCGCGAGCCGCAGCTCGCCGCCCGGCTGCAGCAGCCGGGCGAACTGCGCCGCGCTCGCGGCGTTGACGATCCGCCGCTTGTGGTGGCGGGCCTTGGGCCAGGGATCGGGGAACAGCACGAAGATGCGCTCCAGGCAGCCGTCCGGCAAGGCCTCGAGCAGCAGGCGGGCGTCGTCGACGACGATGCGCAGGTTGGCGAGGTCCTGCGCCTCGGCCAGCGCCAGCAGCCGCGCGACGCCGCTGACATAGGGCTCGCAGCCGATCAGCCCGCGATCGGGATGCGCCGCCGCCTGCGCCGCCAGATGCTCGCCGCCGCCGAAGCCGATCTCGAGCCACAAGGGGCGGCGGTCGGGGAACAGCGTGGCCGGGTCGATGCGGCCGCTCTCCGGGATCGCCAGCTCGACCTCGGGCAGGCGCTCGGCGAGAAGGCGCCGCCGCCCGGGCCGCAGCCGCTGGCTGCGGCGTCGGCCGTAGACGAAGCGGCGCGAGCGCGCGGGTTCGGGCGGCGCGCTCAGAACGCCCGGCGCAGCGCGTCGGCCAGGTCGGTGCGCTCCCAGGAGAAGCCGCCGTCGGGCTCGGGCTCGCGGCCGAAATGGCCGTAAGCCGAGGTCCGCGCGTAGATCGGCCGCGCCAGGCCGAGATGCTCGCGGATGCCGCGCGGCGACAGGTCCATCAGCTCGCGCAGCAGGCCGCTCAGGCAGGCGGGATCGACCTGGCCGGTGCCCTGCATGTCGACATAGAGCGCCAGCGGCTTGGAGACGCCGATCGCGTAGGCGAGCTGGATCAGGCAGCGGTCGGCGAGGCCGGCCGCGACGACGTTCTTGGCGAGATAGCGGGCGGCGTAGGCCGCCGAGCGGTCGACCTTGGTGGGGTCCTTGCCCGAGAACGCGCCGCCGCCGTGCGGCGCGGCGCCGCCATAGGTGTCGACGACGATCTTGCGGCCGGTCAGCCCGGCGTCGCCCTCGGGCCCGCCGATCACGAACTTGCCCGTCGGGTTGACGTAGAAATCGTCCTCCGAGCACATCCAGCCTTCCGGCAGGGTCTGCAGCACGAACGGCCGCACCATCTCGCGCACGTCGTCCTGCGACAGCTGCGGCGCATGCTGGGTCGACACCACCACGGAGGCGGCATGCGTCGGCACGCCGTCGCGGTAGCGCAGCGTGATCTGGCTCTTGGCATCGGGGCCGAAATAGGGCGCTTCGCCGGCCCGCCGGGCCTCGGCCATCTTGCGCAGGATCGTGTGCGCGAGCTGGATCGGCGCCGGCATCAGCTCCGGCGTCTCGCGGCAGGCGAAGCCGAACATCAGGCCCTGATCGCCCGCCCCCTCGTCCTTGTTCCCGACCGCGTCGACCCCCATCGCGATGTCGGGCGACTGGGCGTGCACCAGGACCTCGACCTTCGCCTCGGCCCAGTGAAAGCCCGGCTGCTCGTAGCCGATATCGCGCACCGCGTCGCGCGCCAGCCGCTCGATGTCCTGGTGCGTGATCTCGTCGGCGCCGCGCACCTCGCCCGCGATGACGATGCGGTTGGTGGTCGCCAGGGTCTCGACGGCGACCCGGGCGGCGGGATTCACGCTCAGGAAGGCATCGAGAATGGTGTCCGAGATCCGGTCGCAGACCTTGTCGGGGTGCCCCTCCGCGACGGACTCGCTGGTGAACAGGTAGTCGGATGTGATCATGAAGCTCTCTTCGGCCGGCGCCCCGAACGCTCGCGCCCGGCATGCCGCTGCCGGACGTCGCGCTCGTCTTGCTGCGCCACGGTGAATGCGGTGTCCCTCAACTCGCCGACGCCGCCCTCAGGATAGCGCAATCTTGTGCCGGAGTCGTAAAGGCGCGGTCAAGGGGGTGCGGAGGCGGTACCGCGCTTGCACTCAGCGGTCCGGCGGGGCGGCGCCGGCCGGCAGGTTGCCGAGCGCCTTGGTCAGCTCGAACAGCCGCTTGCGCACGGCGGGATCGGCGATGCGATAGTAGGCGCGGATCAGCTCCAGGGTCTCGCGCTTGTCGAGCGACAGGCCGTCGTCGAGATCGTGCTCGAACGGGGCGGCCTGCTCGGCGAGACCGGGTGCGCCGTACGCCTGTCCGCCGTGTCCGAAGCCGGCCGGCGCCTGCCCCGCGCCGGGCGCGCCGCGCGGCATGTCGTCGAAGAAGAACGAGACCGGCACGTCCAGGATCTGGCCGAGCTCGAACAGGCGCGAGGAGCCGATGCGGTTGGCGCCGCGCTCGTACTTCTGCACCTGCTGGAAGGTCAGGCCGAGCAGTTCGCCCAGGCGTTCCTGGCTCATGCCGAGCAGGGTCCGCCGCAGGCGAAGCCGCTTGCCGACATGCACGTCGATCGGATTCGGGCTGGTTGCCATGCCAAGTCGCGCTCGACCAGAGGGCCGGTGTGGTGAGCCGGTTGTACCCCCTTTTCGCCGGTCTTTAAACGTCCGAGTGGCGGTGGCGTGCCCGCCGCTCGATCAGCGCCATCGCGACCAGGCCGGCGCCGACCGCGAGCAGCAGCGGCCAGTAGCGCAGGCGGCCGAACACGGTGGCCGGCAGCGGCCGCGGCAGCGCCGCATCGAGCACGCCGGTCTCCCCCAGGCCGAGGCGTGCCTGCAGCCGGCCCCACGGGTCGATCACGGCCGAGATCCCGGTATTGGCGCTGCGCACCAGCGGCAGCCCCTCCTCGATCGCCCGCATGCGCGCCATCGCCAGGTGCTGGTAGGGGCCGGAGCTGGCGCCGAACCAGCCGTCGTTGGTCACGTTCAGGAGCCAGTCGGGCCGCTGGCCGGGGGCAAAGACCTGGCCCGGAAAGATCGCCTCGTAGCAGATCAGCGGACTGAACGGCGGCAGACCGGGCAGCGCGATGGTCGTGCGGCCCGGCCCGGCCTGGAAGTCGAGGCCGGCGCGGGCGAGGCTGCTGAGGCCGATCCGGCCGAGCAGGTCGCGCAGCGGCATGAACTCGCCGAAGGGTACCAGGTCGTGCTTGTCGTAGCGTGCCCGCAGCGTGCCGGTGTCGTCGACCACGAACAGGCTGTTCCACGCCTTGGGCGGGTCCTGGCTGAAGTCGAACCGCTCGCCGCCGGTCAGCAGCAGGCCGCCCGGCGGCACCACCTGGGCGATCATCGCGCGCGCCTCGGCGACCTGATCGAGCGGGTAGGGGCTCGCCGACTCGGGCCAGATCACGTCGGTGATGCCGGCCGCGTCCTTGGCCGACAAGCCGAGGTAATGCGCGAACCAGTGATTGCGCATCTCCGGTCGCCACTTGTCCTCCTGCGGCACGTTGCCCTGCACCAGCCGCAGCTTGACGTCCGGCATCTCCTCCACCTTCGCGGCGGCAAGGCGCACCATGCCGCCGGCCCATACGAGCGCGAGCAGCGCCGCGCCGGCCGCGAGTGGGCGCCAGCGCCGCCGGCCGCCAGGCTCGAGCAGCCCCGCCGGCAGCGCCCCGAGGAACACCGCCAGGAGGCTCAGGCCATAGATCCCGGTCAGCGCCCCGAGCTGGCTGATCGCGAGCGAGCCGGACCAGGCATAGCCGATCAGGTTCCAGGGAAAGCCGCCGAACAGCCGGGCGCGTAGCTCCTCCATGGCGATCCAGGCGATCGCGAGGGCGATCGCCGCGGCGGTCGGGCTGCGCCAGCGATGCGCCATCGCGAGCCAGCTCGCCAGCGCCGCGTAGAGGGCCATGCCGGCGCACAGCAGCACCACGGCCGGGATGGCCAGGGCGCCGAAGCGCTCGGCGTCGGTGAAGAACGCGATCGCGATCCAG
This sequence comes from Geminicoccaceae bacterium, assembly GCA_036274135.1. Lineage (GTDB taxonomy): Bacteria > Pseudomonadota > Alphaproteobacteria > Geminicoccales > Geminicoccaceae > DASUGG01. The sequence goes on along the minus strand of DASUGG010000295.1, from coordinate 1,705 downwards.
TAGAGACCCGTCAGGAAGTAGCCGAAGCCGAAGCACCAGCCGAGGCCGAAGGCGGCGCGGCGCGTGCCGTTCCGGCGCAGCAGGTGCAGCAGCAGCGCGAAGCCCAGCAAAGCGGGCCAGACGTACAGGGGCGGCAGGGCGAGCGCAGTCGCGCCGCCGCCGATCCAGGCGCTGAGATACGGGCGCACGCCGCTGCCGGCCAGCCAGGAGCTGGCCGTCGGGCCGCGCAGATCCGGGTGCGCGACCTGCAAGAACCTAGCGCTCTTGGTCGGCCGGCACGCTCGACGGCGCGCGCCGCAGGATGCGCAGGCGCTTGATGCGGCGCGGATCGGCGTCGACCACCTCGAAATCGACGCCGGCGGGATGATGCACGACCTCGCCGCGCGCCGGCAGACGGTCGAGCAGGGTGAAGATCAGGCCGGAAAGCGTGTCGACGTCCTCGCGCCGCTCCTCGTCGAGCAGCGGAAAGCCCAGCCGCTTCTCGAGATCCTCGACCTCGACCCGCGCATCCGCCTCCAGGACGCCGTCGGCAAGCTCCGTGATCCGCGGCGGCAGGATCTTGTCGTGCTCGTCCTGGATCTCGCCGACGATCTCCTCGACCATGTCCTCGATGGTGACCATGCCGTCGGTGCCGCCGTACTCGTCGACCACGATCGCCATGTGGATGCCGGTGTCGCGCATCTGCAGCAGCAGATCGAGCACCCGCATCGAATGCGGCACGAACAGGATCTCCCGCTTGATCCGCTCGAGCTGGAACCCCTCGCCGTCCCCCCAGTAGGGCAGCATGTCCTTGATGTGGACCATGCCGATGACCTCGTCGAGGGTGTTGCGGTAGACCGGCAGGCGGGTGTGCATGGCCTCGCGCATCGCCGCGATCACCGAGCCGATGTCCGCGCCGACCTCGATCGCCTTGATGTCGGCGCGCGGCACCATGACGTCGAGCACCTGGAGCTCGCCGAAGCTCAGCGCGTTGAGCAGCAGCGCGCGCTCTTCCTCGGTGAACTCGCCGCGTTGCCCGGCCTCCTCCTCGTCTTCCTCGATCAGCTCCTCGAGGGTCTCGCGCAGCGTGTGGCCGTCGCCGTTGCGGCGACCGGCGAGCAGGCGCAGGCGGGTGAGCAGGCCGTGCAGAAGGGACGCTTGTGCCTCACGCCCTCCTGCGGGCAGTTCCTTCATCGGGCCGCCTCCCAGGCGTGTTGGTCGCCGGGAGCGCGGTCGGCGACGTCGGCGTCAGGATCCGGGCCGTACGGGTCGGGGACCTGCAGATCGGCCAGGATGGCGCGCTCCAGATCCTCCATGGCGCGCGCGCCGGCGGCGTCCTGATGATCGAAGCCGAGCAGATGCAGGGTGCCGTGCACGACGAGATGGCGCGCATGGTCGCCGACCGGCTTGCCGGCCGCCTCGGCCTCGCGACAGACCGTCTCGAGCGCGAGCGCGACGTCGCCGAGCTGCACCGGTCCGGGCTGCGTCAGGCGCCCGGCCGGCCGGCCCTGGTCGAGGTCGAGCAGCGGAAAGGCCAGCACGTTGGTGGCCCGGTCCTGGCCGCGATGGCGCGCGTTCAGCCGGCGGATCGTCCGGTCGTCGCCGAGCAGGACGCCGACCTCGGCCGCGGCCAGCGCCGGCGCGCGCGCCGCCCTATCCAGAGCGGCCCGGACCGCCTGCCGGCACAACGCTGGCGGATCGTCGAGCACGGCCCGCCACCGGGCCT
>DASUGG010000294.1:0-2883 GCA_036274135.1 Geminicoccaceae bacterium | reverse complement strand
GATGCCGGCCGTGACCACCGTCTCGAGCCGGTGGTTGTTGATCCAGTCGACCACTTTGTTGTGGCTCTGGCCGTGGGCGCCGCCGACATAGCTGGCCTCGATGCCGCCGACGAAGCCGTTGATGCAGTCCTTGCGCATCAGGGTGGCGCAGCTGCAGTCCGCGAGCCACGCGACCTCCGGCATCAGCTCGTCCTCGCCCGAGCCGCGCTCGCAGTGCAGCGGATAGGGGAACTCGGGCTTGCCGGGCTCGTGGCTGTCGAGGAAGACCAGGATGGGGCGCTTGTCGGCGGCGAAGCGGCGGGCGATCCGGTCGGTCTCCTGCACCATCGCGTGGATCCGCGGGTCGTGCTCGGGCGGCGCCAGGCTGCCGGCGCCGGGCGTGCAGAAGCCATGGATCACGTCGACGATCACCAGCCCGGCATTGCGGTCGAATGCGGCATAGGCCTGCAGCTGGATCGGCAGCTGGGAGCGAAGGTCCTCCACCAGCATCGCGTCGGCCGCCATTTGCTCCTCCGGCAAAGGGATTGCATCGGCTTTTTACAATGTCTGCCTAAAGGAGGCCGCCGGCAAGATGGGGAGCCGCGTCGCCAGTCGTGCGATGGTCATCGCGGCGGCGAACACTCCCCGCCCTGGCGGGGGGTGCCGGCTTCAACTATCTGTTGAGTCCCGAACGCACGATGCGGGCCATGCCGGCCTGCGGCCGAGGGCGGAGATGCAGATGGGCGTACCGATGGCAACCGAGCAGCGCGTACTGAGCGACGCCGAGTTCGACGTCGTGAAGCAAACGCACTACCCGGCGATCATGGAGCTGTCGCAGAGCGATCTCGCCGACGTCGGCCGCCGGCTGCGTGCGTTCTGCGAGGAGGCGCGCGACCTCGTGCACGGGCAGCGCCGACAGCGCCGCGCGATGCGTGGCAGGGCGAGTCCGCGCGGCGTCCGACCGGCCGTGGAGAACGTCGGCATCTCCAGGAAGCGGCAGGTCTTCGCGGGCGCGCTCAAGCGCGTGAACCGGGCGCTCGGGCGCATCGCCAAGGATCCGCAGGGCGCCCGGTAAGCGAGATCGCGCGCCGCTCGCCCGCTCTCGGGCCTACCAGCGGCATGCGCGGTGATCCGCGCCACAGGCGCGGCGGAGGCGCGTGCCTGTTCGCCGCCGGTCGCTATGCATCTGTCACAGGCAGCCGGGCAAGGCCGCGGTCCGCCGCGGAGGAAAGCCATGGAACATCTGTACACGATGGTGCGAATCAGCGACATCGACGCCAGCCTCGACTCTATGGCCGCAAGCTCGGTTGCAGGAGGTCCGACGCAGCGAGAGCGAGCACGCTACACGCTGATCTTTCTCGCGGCACCCGGGGACATCGAGCGGGCGCGCTCGGATGCCGGCTCGCCGATGCTGGAGCTAAGCTACAACTGGCCCCGAGACCTATACGGGCGGCCGCAATTCCGGCAGCTGGCCTACCGCGTCGACGGCATCCACGCGACCTGCCAGCGCCGCATGGACGGCGGCGTCACGATCAACCGGCCGCCGCGCGACGGCCGCATGGCGTTCGTGCGCTCGCGCGACGGCATCTCGATCGAGATTCTGCAGAAGGGCGATACGCTGCCCACGCGGGAGCCGCGGGCGTCGATGCCGAACACCGGCAGCTGGTAAGCTCGACCCGCCTCAGGCGGTGAACGCCGGCGGCTCGACCCCGGTGAACGCCGGCGGCTCGACCCCGGCGGCGCGGAGGTTCGCGGCGATCTGCCGCATCAGGCGCTCTAGCCCGGCCTGGTCCCTGGCCTCGGCGCGCGCCACCAGCACCGCCTGGGTGTTCGATGCGCGCAGCAGCCACCAGCCGTCGGCCGTGCTGACGCGCACACCGTCGATCGCGTTGACCGCCGCGCCTTCGGCCGCCAGCCTGGCCTTGACCTCGTCGATCACGGCGAACTTCTGCTCGTCGGGGCAGTCGAAACGCAGCTCCGGCGTGTTGACCATCGGCACCATGCGGTCCCGGCGCTGCGCCAGGCTAGGATCGCCGGTACCCAGGATGCCGAGCAGCCGGATCGCGACGTAGACCGCATCGTCGTGGCCGTAGAAGCCGTCGGCGTAGAAGATGTGGCCCGACATCTCGCCGGCCAGCGGCGCGCCCATCTCGGCCATCGCGATCTTCATCAGCGAGTGGCCGGTCTTGCCCATGACGGGTTGCCCGCCCAGCCGCGCGATCTCGTCGAACAGGGCCTGGCTGGCCTTGACGTCGGCGAGGATCGGCGCGCCCGGGTGGCGCGCCAGGACGTCGGCGGCCAGGATCTGCATCAGCTGGTCGCCGAACATGATGCGGCCCTCGCCGTCGACCACGCCGATGCGGTCGCCGTCGCCGTCGAAGGCGATGCCGAGATCGGCGCCGCCGCCGCGCACGGCGGCGATCAGGTCTGCCAGGTTGGCGGGGATCGTCGGGTCCGGATGATGGTTGGGGAAGCGGCCGTCGATGTCGGCGAACAGCAGCTCGTGCCGGCCCGGCAGGCGCGCGGCGACGGCGCGCAGCACCTCGCCCGTCGCGCCGTTGCCGGCATCCCACACGACGCGAAGAGGCCGTCCCGGGCGAAAGTCCCGCAGCAGCCGGTCGACATAGGCGTTCAGCACCGGCGCGTCGTGGAGCGACCCCTCCTCGTCGGTGAAGGCGCCCTCGGCCGCCAGCTGCCCCAGCTCCTGGATCTGCGCGCCGTACAGCGGCTTCGTGCCGAGCATCATCTTGAAGCCGTTGTGGCTCGGCGGATTGTGCGAGCCGGTCACCTGCAGGCCGCCGTCGGCCCCGAGATGGTGGACCGCGAAGTACATCATCGGCGTCGGGCCGCGGCCGATCGAGTGCACCTCGACGCCGCTGCGGCACAGGCCGTCCGCCAGCGCCT
>DASUGG010000293.1:0-11269 GCA_036274135.1 Geminicoccaceae bacterium | reverse complement strand
GAACGACATGCGGCGCCATGCGGAAAGTCGTCGCAAGGCCCTCGTGGTCGAGGAGCGTGCAGCGGACCGGGACCTCGGCGTCGCGGTCCTGCGCGAGCTCGACTACGAGGCCGAGGCGACGTCCAGCGCTCGCGAGGCGGTCGCCCGCCTTGGCGAGGAGCGCTTCGCGCTGCTCCTGCTGAGCAGCACGCTGCCCGACCTGGAAGGCCATGCGCAGGACGAGCTGCGGCGCCTCGCCGGGCCCGCCTGCCTGCCGATCGTCCTGGTGCAGGCGGCGGACCGGGCGCCGGGCTGCGGCGGCGCGGCGATCGGCGCCATCGGCCAGGTGCGCCGGCCGATCAGCCGCAGGTCGCTCAAGCAGGTGATCGGACCGCTCGAGACGGCGCAGGAGCCGGTGCTCGACCTGCCGCATCTGCTGAGCTTCACCGACGGCGACCTCGAGCTGGAGAGCGAGCTCTCGATCCTGTTCCTGTCCAGCGCCGAGGCCTACTACGACAAGATGAGCCGCGCCCTCGCATCGGGGGCGCCGTGGACCTCGAGCGCGCACGCGCTCAAGGGGGCAAGCGCCAATCTCGGCGCCCGCCGGCTCGCCGCCCTCGCCCGCGCGGCCGAGCAGCGAGCACCGGGGGCGGCCGACCTCCAGGTCATCCGGCGCGCCCTCGACGAGGTGAGCGCGTTCTTCGAGGAGCGACACCGCGCGCGCAAGGCATCGCGCCGCTAGCGTACTTCGCGGCGACGCACGAGACGCCATGGCGGCGATCGAGCGCGTCGACATTTCCCTTGATCGAGGCGTTGATCCTGCCCGATAGTTCGCTACGAGACGTGTCGCCGAGGGCGCATCACAAGGGAGCCGGCCGGCATGCGGGATTCGTTCGGGTTGCGCGTGGTCATACCGGCCTTGCTCGCGGCGGCGCTCGGCACGGCATGCTCCTATGATCCCCAGGTCGTCGACGACACCGACGTGGTGCTGTACGAATACCAGGCGGTGCGCGAGATGCAGCCGCAGGGGCCGCAGTTCAACCGAGGACTGCGCTCCGGCTATCTCGACTACAGCGATCTTCTGTACGACGACTACGACATGGTCGACTTCGGCCATTTCGCCTTCAAGGCGGTCGATTCGGCCAAGGGCGAGAACGTGCTGCCCGACCGCGTCGAGTCGCGCGAGCTGCAGCCGGGCGACGTCGACGAGCTGGCCGCGGCGCGCGCCAGGCTGATGGCGGCGCTCGCCCAGGGCGGCCGCAAGCAGGCGCCCGCCAGCGCCGCCAGGGCACAGACCTCCTACGACTGCTGGCTGGAGATGACCGAGGACGAGGATCCGCCCGAGCAGATCGAGACCTGCAAAGGGGCCTTCGAGGAGGCGATCGCCGAGGTCGAGCAGGCGCTCACCCGCGACATCGTGCCGGCCTCGGGCGAGGCGGCCTACCTGGTGTTCTTCGCCTGGGACCAGGCGACCTTGACGCCGGTGGCGATGACGGTGCTCGACCAGGTCGAGGCCGATTATCTGGTCGGCCGGCCGGTCCGGATCGTGATCGCCGGCCATGCCGACCGCTCCGGCCCCGAGGCCTACAACCAGGCCCTCTCGGAGCGCCGGGCGCGCAACGTCGCGCAGGCGCTCGGCCAGCGCGGCATTCCGGCCCGCACGATGCAGATCGAGGGCTACGGCGAGACCCAGCCGCGCGTGCCGACCGCGGACGGCGTCCGCGAGCCGCAGAACCGGCGGGTGGAGATCGTCTTCGGCTAGTCGCGGTCGCCGGCAAGCGGCCCTAGCCGCCGGTCACGCTCATGTGCCGCCTGACGGCGGGCTGCCGGCGGCGGCGGTCGATCACGAAGTCGTGGCCCTTGGGCTTGCGCGCGATGCCATCCAGGATCGCCTGGCGCAGCAGCCCATCGCTCTCCGAGGCGCGCAGCGGCGTGCACAGGTCGGCCTCGTCCTCCTGCCCGAGGCACATGTACATCCTGCCCGTGCAGGTGACGCGCACCCGGTTGCACGATTCGCAGAAGTTGTGCGTGAGCGGGGTGATGAAGCCGAGCCTGCCGCCCGTCTCCTCGACCCGGACATAGCGGGCCGGGCCGCCCGTGCGGTCGGGCAGATCGGTCAGCGTCCAGCGCGACGCGAGCCGGGCGCGCACCAGCGAGAGCGGCAGATACTGCTCGGTGCGGTCGCCGTCGATGTCGCCGAGCGGCATGGTCTCGATCAGGGTGAGGTCGAAGCCTTCGGCGCCGCACCAGGCGAGCATGCGATCGAACTCGTCCTCGTTGACCCCCCGCAGCGCGACCATGTTGATCTTGACGTGCAGCCCCGCCGCCTTCGCCGCCTTGATGCCGTCCATCACCGCCTCGAACTTGCCCCAGCGCGTGATGGCGCGGAACCGGGCAGGATCGAGGGTGTCGAGCGAGACGTTCACGCGGCGCACGCCGCAGTCGCGCAGCTCGGCGGCGAAGCGGCCGAGCTGGCTGCCGTTGGTCGTGACGGTCAGCTCGTCGAGGGCGCCGCCATCGAGATGCCGCCGCAGCGAGTGGAACAGGCTCATGATGTTGCGCCGGACCAGCGGCTCGCCGCCGGTCAGCCGGATCTTGCGCACGCCGAGGTCGACGAAGGCCGAGCACAGGCGGTCAAGCTCCTCGAGGCTGAGCAGGTCCTTCTTCGGCAGGAAGGTCATGTTCTCGGCCATGCAGTACACGCACCGGAAATCGCACCGGTCGGTGACCGAGATCCGGACGTAGCTGATGCCCCGGCCGAAGGGGTCGATCATCATGATGGCTGCTCCTCGCGGCGCGGCATGCCCGCGCCGCTTCACGTCCTGCGCACTCTAGCTGCGGTGACGGGCGCTGTGAATGCCGGTCGGCGCGGCCCGGCGCGGACGGGCTTGACCAGCGATGCGGCGCCACCTCAAAGTGCCATATGATGATCCGCAGCGGGCGGACAAGCGGGCGGCGGCGTGACGGAGTTTCACAAGATCGGATTTCGCGCCGCGAACGGGCCCGAGGCGCAGGCCGCGCTCGAGCAGCTTTCCGCGGTCTATCCGCACGTGCCGCCCGAGGACGCCGACGTGATCGTGGCGCTGGGCGGCGACGGCTTCATGCTCGAGACGCTGCACGCCTGCATCGACCGGCCGGTGCCGATCTACGGCATGAACCTCGGCACGGTCGGATTCCTGCTGAACGACTATGATCCCGATCGCCTGCTGGAGAACCTCCGCAAGGCGGTGGCCGTGCCGCTTCACCCGCTGCGCATGCGAGCGCTGCGGCGCGACGGCAAGGAGGAGCACGGGCTCGGCATCAACGAGGTGTCGCTGTTCCGGCAGAGCTATCAGGCGGCGCGGCTGTGCATCGCGATCGACGGCGTCGTGCGCCTGCCCGAGCTGGTCTGCGACGGCGTGCTGGTGGCGACGCCTGCCGGCAGCACCGCCTACAACCTTTCCGCGCACGGCCCGATTCTGCCGACCGGTGCGAATTTGCTCGCGCTCACGCCGATCAGCGCCTTTCGGCCGCGGCGCTGGCGCGGCGCACTTCTGCCGACCAGGACCCGCTTCTGCTTCCGGGTGATCGATCCCGACAAGCGGCCGGTCAGCGCCGTGGCCGACTCCACCGAGATCAGGGACGTCGTCGAGGTTGCGGTATGGGTCGACCCCGACATCACGCTGACGCTGCTGTTCGATCCTGAGCACAACCTCGAGGAGCGCATCCTCAAGGAGCAGTTCGTCCCCTGAGGCGCTCGGCGCCCCGGCCGCTCAGGCTTCGGCCGCCCTGGCCGATCGCCCCCGCGTCAGGATCAGGCCCGCCATGTCGGCGCCGGCCTCGATCAGCCGGGCCGCCGCCGCCGCGACGTCCACCCGCGACGTATGGCCCCAGCGCGCCACGAGCGCGGTGCCGTCCGCAAGCTGCGCCAGCAGGCGGGCTTCCTTGCCGCCGAGCACGGGCGGGCCGTCGAGGATCACGAGGTCGTGCTCCGCCGCCGCCTGCCGCAGCAGCTGGCGCATCGGCTCGGACGCCAGAAGCCGGCCCGGATCGGCGGCGCCCGAGCCGGCCGCCACCAGGAACGCCCCGGAACCCTCGTCGAGATAGCGCACCTCGTCGAGCGTCCTCTCGCCCCGCAGGACGTCGGTCAGGCCGTGCCGGTCGGCGGCGCCGGTGAGCGCGTGCAGGCGCGGATTGCGCAGATCGCAGTCGATCAGCAGAGGGCGGCCGCCGGCGCGCGCATGCGACCTCGCCAGAGAGAGCGCGGTGGTCGTGGTGCCCTCGTCGGCCAGCGCCGACGCCAGCAGCACGCTCGTGCGCCTGGCCACCACGTTGGCCCGCACCAGCTCCTTGCGCAGCGCCGCCACCGCCAGGGCGAACTGCCCGGTCGGATCGTCGAGGATGTGCCGGTCGGCCTGCCTGCACGACTCCTGCGGCGCCGGGATCGCGGGCAGCGTCCCCAGCGCCGAGAGCCCGAGATGCGCGAGCTGCTCGCCACGGCTGATGGTGGTGTCGAGCCGCTCCAGCCCGAGCGCGGCGAGCGAGCCCAGCAGCAGCGCGCCGGCGAGCGCGGCGGCGAAGGTGAGCTTGCGGCGCGGATCGATGGGCTCGTCCGGCACGGTCGCCGCCGAGATGACCCGGGCGCCCGGATCCGGAGAACGGTCCGGCGCAGAGATCTCCTGCAGCCGGGTGCTGTAGGTCGCGAGCAGGTCGCGGTCGGCCTGCCTCGCGGCGGCACCCGCGCCGGCGGCCCCGCCGGAGCCTTGCGACGGCGCCACCTGCCTCACAAGGCTCTGCAGCGTCGCCTCGGCAAGCGCCGTGCGCAGCCGCCCGATCTCGTCGCGCAGGAACGCCTCGGCCTTGCCCGACACCGCCTCCTTGGCGGCGAGGCGGTCGGCGAGGTAGAGATCCGCCAGCGTGTTGGCGCCAAGCGCCGCGAGCCTCGGGTCGGTGGACACGAAGCGCACGCGGATCACCGAGGGGCGATCGGTCGGGCCGGCCGTGATGTGCGTCAGGGCCTGGGCGGCAATCTCGGCGCGAAGCGCGGCGGCCCGCTGCTGATCCGACAGCGCCGATCGCGCCGACAGCACCTCGCGCAGCGCCGCCGGCAGGCGATTGAACACGGAGTTCGGCACCAGCCTGGCCGGATCGAACCAGTCGCGCAGGCCGCCCGCCTCGCGCCGCAGGGTCGGATTGAACTCCGGCAGCAGATGCAGGCTCAGCGCCTCCACCAGGCGCTCGGCCATCGCCGGCGACCGGAACGCCAGCATCGCGCGCTCGGGGTCTTCCTGGCGGAGCGATGTCGCCTGCGCGGCGCTCGGGGCGGCTGCGCCCTTCGGCGCGCCGAGCAGCAGCAGAGTCTCCGTCTCGAACTGCGGCGGCATCTGGCTCACATGCAGCGTGGTCAGCGCGAGGACCGAGACGGCCAGGCAGCCGAGGAAGAGCCGGTGCGCCCACAGAACCCGACCGAGCGTCGACCAGTCGAACGCGCGGGGGTCGAGATTCCACAGCGCCGCCGTCGGAATGCGCAGTATCGCGTGCGAACTCGTGGCCATTCCCGTGCATCCTGCGCTCCGGCCCGCAGCTCGGCGCGGCATGCCATCGGCAGCGCGACAGCACACGGCGCAGGCTGGTGGCCGGCTCCCGATGATGCGGCATCCTTTGTTGATGATGCGTGAACGGGCATTATCCTGACGGTCTCGAGCGCGTTCCTTACCCCTGCGCGAGATGTGGCGGTGATGCGATGAGCGATGTCGGTGCGTGCCTGAGCGGATGGTGTTGGTCGAGCGGCGGCCGGCGATGCTGGCCCGCGCTTCTCCTGGGGCTGCTGCTGGCGCTGGCGCCGCCGGTGCGGGCCGAGGTCACGTTCGAGCGGAGCGCGTTGACGATCGAGTCCGGCTCGGGCCCGCTCGCCTTCGAGGTCGAGCTCGCCGTCACGCCGGAGCAGCGCCAACGCGGCCTGATGTTTCGCGAGAGCCTCGACTCCGATCAGGGGATGCTGTTTGACTTCGGCCGCAGCGGGCCGGTCACCATGTGGATGCGCAACACCTTAATTTCGCTCGATATGCTGTTCATCGAGGCCGACGGCCGGATCGCCCGGATCGTCGCCGACACGGAGCCGCTGTCGGACGCCGTGATCAGCTCGCACGGCCCGGTGCTGGCGGTCCTGGAGCTGCGCGGCGGCAGCAGCGCCGAGCTCGGCATCGCGGTCGGCGACCAGGTGATCCATCCGATCTTCGCAAAGCCCTGAACGCGCGCGCCGCTCACCGCAGCGCCTCGCAGGCGCGCACGATCCGCCGGCAGGCGTCGAGCAGCAGCTCGTTCGAGGTCGCATAGGAGATCCTGACGTACGGATCTATCCCGAACCCGGCGCCGGGGACCAGGGCGACGCCCTCCTGCTCGAGCAGGTAGCGGGCGAAATCCTCGCTGCTGGAAAGCGCCGCGCCGCCGGGGGTGCGCCGCCCCAGCACGCCGGCGCAACTGGGATAGACGTAGAACGCGCCTTCGGGCCGATGGCAGCGCAATCCCGGCGCCTGGTTCAGCAACTCGACCACCATGTCGCGCCGCTCGCGAAAGATCCGGCTGCGCTCGGCCATGAAGTCCTGCGGGCCCTGCAGCGCGACGACCGCCGCCGCCTGGCTGATCGAGCAGGGATTGGAGGTGCTCTGCGACTGGATCTTGGCCATCGCCCGGATCAGCTCGGCGGGGCCGCCGGCATAGCCGATCCGCCAGCCGGTCATCGCGTAGGCCTTGGCGACGCCGTTCATGGTCAGGCAGCGGTCGCGCAGCCGCGGCTCGAGCGCCGCGGCGGTGACGAACTCGAGGCCGTCGTACAGCAGATGCTCGTAGATGTCGTCCGACAGCAGCCAGACCTGCGGGTGGGCGAGCAGCACCTCGGTCAGCGCGCGCAGCTGGTCTGCGTCATAGGCGGCGCCGGTCGGGTTGTTGGGCGAGTTCAGGATCAGCCATTTCGTGCGCGGCGTGATCGCCCGCGCGAGATCCTCGGGGCGCATCCTGAAGCCGTCCTCCTCGGCGCAGGCGACGAAAACCGGCGTGCCGCCGGCGAGCAGCACGATGTCCGGATAGGAGACCCAGTAGGGCGCCGGGATGATGACCTCGTCGCCGGGGTCCAGGCTGGCCATCATCGCGTTGTAGATGACGTGCGTGCCGCCGGCCGCGATGCTGATCTCGTCGCGCCGGTAGTCTAGCCCGTTCTCGCGGCGGAACTTGGCGGCCACGGCCTCCTTCAGCGCCGGCGTGCCGTCGACCGCGGTGGACTTGGTCTCGCCGGCCTCGATCGCCGCGCAGGCCGCCCGCTTGACGTGATCGGGGGTGTCGAAGTCGGGCTCCCCCGCGGCAAGGCCGATGACGTCGCGCCCCGCCGCCTTCAGCTCGAGGGCGAGCCCCGCGATCGCCATGGTCGGCGAGGGTTTGATCGCCGCCATGCGGCGCGCAATGATCGACATGGACGGCTCCGCGCAAGGCCCGGTGACGGCCGGAGCTTAGGGACCGTCGCGGCGGAGCGCAACGGCGTGCGCAGCCGCGATCCCGGTCTCAGCGGCCGCGCAGCACCGCGATCGCGCCGGCCGGCCGCGACCGCCGCTCGCCCGAGGGCGTGACGACCCGCACCGCACCGGCAGCCCCGGGCCGGCTCGTCGCCGCGCCGCCGGCCAGGCGGACCGGACTTTCGTCCACGAACGCGGCCTCGGCGATCGCCGGCGGCTCGCCGCCCTGGCGGCGGCGCAGCTCGCGCCACAGCCGCCAGACGCGCGCGCGATAGGCCTGGCCGCGATCGGCATCGGCGCTGTGATAGCGTCCGGTCGCCTCGGCCCAGGAGCTGGTCTCGTCACGCAGTTGCCTGAGAAAGCGGGCGCCGTAGGCGACGTTGCTGGCCGGATCGAAGGCGTCGTCGAGCGAGGCGAAGGCGTTGCCGTGATAGCCGAGATTGATCTGCATGCAGCCGACGTCGATGTTGCTGCGACCGGCGGCGCGAAGCTCGCGGACCTTGCTCAGCGCGAGCTCCTTGCTGGGCAGGTAGAAGCTGTCGTCGCCCGACCGTACCGTCCACGGCCAGGCCAGGCTGGCGCCATGCACAGGATGCGCCCGGCCGGATTCCGCCAGCGCGACCGCATGCAGGAGGCCCGGCGGGATGTCCTCGCTGCGCTCCAGGCGCTCGGCGATCGCACCGCAGTCCTCGACCGCGCGCGCGGCCAGCGGCAGCGCGGCCGCGACCAGGCCTCCCAGCGCCGCCAGGGCGAGGCGCAGCCGACGAGCAGGCACAGCGGACATGCGGCGATGATGTCCGCCGCCGGTAAAGATTCCGATGCTTCGGAGACGCTGGCCGCCAGCCCCCGGCTAGGCGCCAGCTGGCAGCGCCGGCAGGGATTCGGCGCCGTTGCGCGACGTCGGCGCCAGCTCGTCGAGCACGAAGCTCCCCAGCTCGACCAGCAGCTCGCGCACCACCAGGCGCAGACCGTCGAGCGCCGCATGCGGCGCCAGGGTCCGCTCGTCCATGTAGAGCCCGCGGCGCACCTCGATCTGCAGGGCGTGAACGTCGGCCTCGGGGCAGCCGTAGGAGGCCGTGATGTAGCCGCCGGCATAGGGTCGGTTGCGGGCCACGACGAAGCCCTTGCGCTGCAGGATCGCTTCGACCGCCTCGATCACGACCGCCGAGCAGCTGCGACCGAACCGGTCGCCCAGCGCGAAGTCGACCACGTGCTCCGGCCGGCCCGAGCCGTTGGCGCTGAGGCTCGGCATCGAGTGGCAGTCCAGCAGCAGCGCTACGCCGAACTGCCGCTTGGCCTTCGCCAGCAGCCCCTGCAGGGCGTGATGGTAGGGCCAGTAGGCCGAGCGCAGCCGCTCCTGGGCCTCGTCGAAGCGCAGTCGCGAGCGGTAGATCGCATGGCCGGCGACCCGGCTCGGGATGCTGCCGAGCCCGGCGCGCGCCTTGGCCGAGTTGACGTCGACATAGCCGGGCAGCGGCCCTTCCAGCAGGTCGGCGTCGAGCTCGAAGGCGGCGCGGTTGGGATCCACGTAGGCGCGCGCGAAGCGCGCATGCAGCAGCGGCGCGCCGACGCTCGGGCCATGCCCGAACAGCCGGTCGACGCAGCCGTCCTCCAGCCGGCGCAGGTGCTCGAGGTCGATCCGCACCTCGCTCAAGAGGCTCGGCGGATAGATCTTGCCGCTGTGCGGCGAGGAGATGACCAGGGGCAGCAGGTCGGTCTCGGCGTCGACGATGGCGATCGGGGGGCCGAGGTCGGGGGTCATCGCGCGTGGGGTGCGTGGATCATGGGTGCAGGCATGACACCACAAGGCCAGAGCCACCGCAAGCGCGGACCCGCGTCGCGGCCGCCGCACGGTCGGCGCCCGCGGCGATCGCGCCGAGGCGGGCATGCTGCCCGACGGTTGAAAAGTCCGCCGGTTCGCTCTAGGAACGCAGTGTGGGCGCGTAGCTCAGCGGGAGAGCACTACGTTGACATCGTAGGGGTCGCTGGTTCGATCCCAGCCGCGCCCACCAGTCCCGTTCGGGGCCGCCGCATGGACAGGCTCATCGCGGCGTCGCCGGAGATGCTGCCCCGTAAGCCATGCCGTCACGAGGCGAAGGGGCGACGGGAACCGAAGCGGCGGCGGTCGCCTTCCAGTCGCTCGTCAAGTGGTCGTACGCCGTCGCCACGATGCCGTACCAGCGGCCGTGGGCCCGCCCTTCACGCGCCCAGGCGCCTAACCTGCTCTTGGCCTCCAGGATGCTGGACCACAGCGATTGCCCGACCAGGGGCCAGGCGGGCGAGGGCTCATGGGCCTCTTCCATGTAGGCGATGGCCGCCTGGACGAGGTCCGGCCGCGACGCGGCAAGGTCGATGCTCTCGGCCTCGTTGCCTAGGAGGTCGTAGACTTCGATCGACGCGTCCGGTGCGGCGCGGAGGGCTTTCCATTGACCGAACCGCACCGCCTGCGCGGTCGTGATGCCGTGCTGCTCCCAATAGAGATAGTCGTGCTCCGGTTGTGGCCGGCCCCGTAGTAAGGGCACGAGCGACAGGCCGTCCGTTGCGATCGGTTCCGTTCCAACTAGCTCGGCAAGAGTCGGCATCAGGTCCCATTGCGCAACGACGTGGTCGGTCTCTCCGGGCGCGATCGCGCCGGGCCACCACGCGATCATCGGGACACGGATCCCGCCCTCGTAGAGGTTGCCCTTGTGGCCCCGGAGCCCGCCCGTGGCGTCGAAGAAATCGGCGTTGGTCATGTAGCCGTCGCCCGCGCCGTTGTCGCTGGTGAACAGGACCAGCGTATCGTGCTCGATGCCGAGCCGACGCAGCAGCGCGACGAGGCGACCGACCGAGCGATCGAGGAGCGTGATCATCCCTGCGAACGCGGCTTTGGGGCGGGGCTGGTAGCCGAACCCGACATCAGTGTAGGGCACTTCGTCGAATGGTACTGCACCATGGAATCGGCCGGCACCGCTATGGCCGGGTGCGGGACGGTATAGGCCAGGTAGAGAAGAAACGGGTGCCCCGCGTGGCGTGTGATGAAGTCGATCGCTTCGGCCGTGAACAGGTCGTGGCTGTAGCCTCCGGCCGGAACCTCCTGCTCGTTGCGCCAGAGCGTCGCCGGCCTGTGGAAGTGTGCAGACAGATGGTCGGGGAAGCCGAAGAACTCGTCGAACCGTAGCGGGTCGGGAAGCTCCAGTCGAGTTCGGGCAGAGCAAACCCCCACTTTCCGATCACCCCCGTCGCATACCCGGCCTGCTTCATCACGTCGGCGATCGTGATCGTCTCGGGCGGCAGGCGCATCCCGCGGTTGCCGCGGATCGGGGCATGCCCGGTGTGCAAGCCGGTCAGAAGGGCGGCGCGCGACGGTGCGCAGACCGGGCCGCCGGCGTAGGCATGCGTGAATCGAAGCCCCTCGGCGGCAAGCCGGTCGAGATGCAGCGTGGCGATCTTCTCCTGGCCATAGCTGCCCAGATGACCGTAGCCGAGATCATCGGCCACAATTAGAACAATATTAGGTTGGTTCTGCGGCGTGGATGCGGCGGCGGAGGATGCGAAGGCACCAATGATCGTGCCGCAGAAGATGGCCGTCAATCTACCAGACATCGAAATAGCCAGACGGGTTGTTGTCGTTAAGGGCTATAGTTACACCCTACTACTTTGCCATGACACGCAGCTGTCCGCAATGGACAGTTGGGGCAAACGCACCGATTTTGCGTGCTGCGGAAACGACTGGCGGCAGCTTGCACTGCCGAGCAAGTCGTTCATGACGACCCCGGACGGGCGTTCGCCCGGAAGCGCGACGGCCTCTACCGGCCACGCGAGAT
>DASUGG010000292.1:0-14005 GCA_036274135.1 Geminicoccaceae bacterium | reverse complement strand
TTCGCTGGCCCTGCTCGTGCTCGCCGTGCTGGCGATGCTCGATCTCTATCTCGTGCCGCCGCTCGCGCTGCTCGGCTGGCCGCTGCACGGCTCGGCGGCCGTGGCGGCGCTCGGCCTGGCCGGCTGGTCGTGCATGACCCTTGCCTATTGGCCGACCGTCCGCCTGCATGGCCTGCGGCCGTACTGGGCCTTGACGCTGCCGCTCGCCGCGGTCTTCTACAGCGCGATGACGATCGATTCCGCGTGGCAGTACCGGCGCGGCAGGGGTGGCCGGTGGAAGGGCCGCATCGCCGCGCCGCCCGTGCCGCGAACACAACCTTGAAGCGCGGCTGCGACGCGGCCGGACCTGCCCGCAGGATATGTTCTGCCAGAGGACCGGTCACACGCCGGAGCCGCCGCTCACGCGGCTGCCGGGTCGGCGAGCACGTGGCGGTCGAGATAGCGGGCGAAGCCCTCGGCGGTCGCGGCGAGCGCGGCGTAGCGGCGCAGATGCGCGTGGTCCGGCGGATAGACGCGGCGCAGGCCGACCGGCCAAGCGCCGCGCGGCGCCAGGGCGATCGCGCCGAGGTAGAGCGCCGGGATCGTGCCGGCCGCGGCCCGGTCGTCCGCCAGCAGATCGTTCTCCATCTGCTCGACGGTGACCAGTGTCGTGCCGGCGGCATGCGCCATCAGCATCAGCTCGCGCCGCACGCCGATCCAGACGTTGCCGGCAGGGTCGGCGCAGGCGGCATGAAAAAGGGCGACGTCGGGCCGGATCGCCGGCACCAGCAGGATGGGCCCGTGGCCGTAGGGATCGTCGATGACCCGCCAGTCGTCGCGATGCGACACCAGGTCGGAGCCGAGCACGCCGCGCAGCGGCAGGAACGGCAGCCCTTTCTCGGCCGCCTGCAGGCCGGCGTGGATCGCGGGACAGGTCGAGTCGCGAATCGCGATCGCGCCCGCCTTCAGCGCCGCCACGAAGCGCGGCGCGGCACCGGTCTCGCCGAGCGTGACGGCCGCCGCCTCGACGCTGCGCACGCAGCCGGCGCCGATCAGCAGGTCGGCCTGGAAGCCGAGCTGCGGCACGCCGATCAGGTGCAGATGCCGCGCGCCGCGGCGGATCAGCGCCCGCACGACCGCGAGCGAGCAGCCGGAGTAGTCGGGCGCGAGCGCCAGGCTGGCGCCGTCGGGTATCCGCTCGGCGAGTTGCTCGATGGCCGCCTGCTGCAGCGTGGTCACGCGTCGTGCCCCGAACCATTTACATCGCGAAGCCGCCCTTGACTTCTGACTCGGCGATGTCCGTGTTAGCCGCTCGTCCAGCATCAGACAACAGAACCGGCGCACAGGTCCGATGATGTTCTTCGATCATGGGCTGCTTTGGCTGGTGGCGCTCTCGCTGTCCGCCTGGCTCTACCTGCTGCTGGGACGCAGCGGCTTCTGGCGCACGCGACCGCTGCTGGAGCGGCTGTCGGCAACGACTCGCGATCCGCCGGACGTGGTGGCGGTGGTGCCGGCGCGCGACGAGGCCGCCTGCGTCGGGCGCGCGCTGCGCTCGCTGCTCGGCCAGGACTATCCGGGCCGGCTGAGCGTGATCCTGGTCGACGATCACAGCGAGGACGCGACGCGCGCGATCGCGCAGGCCGTGCCGGTCCCGCCCGGCCGGTCGCTGACGGTGATCGCCGCCCGGCCGCTGCCGCGGGGCTGGTCGGGCAAGCTGTGGGCGCTGTCCGAGGGGCTGGGGCACGCATCCCGGTGCATGCCCGGGGCCTGCTACGTGCTGCTGACCGATGCCGACATCGCGCACGATCCCGGCAACCTGCGCCGCCTGGTCGCCAAGGCCGACGCCGAGGGGCTCGACCTGGTCTCGCTGATGGTGCGGCTGCACTGCGAGCATTTCTGGGAGCGGCTGCTGATCCCGCCCTTCGTCTTCTTCTTCCGCAAGCTCTACCCGTTCGCGGCGGTCAACCGGCAGGACGATCCGGTCGCGGCCGCGGCCGGCGGCTGCGCCCTGGTGCGGCGCACGGCGCTGGCCCGCATCGGCGGCATCGAGGCGATTCGCGACCAGCTGATCGACGACGTCGCGCTGGCGCGGCGCATCAAGCATCATCCGCTACCGTCGAGCGGCCAGATCTGGCTCGGCCTGACCGAGAGCACGCGCAGCCTGCGCCGCCAGACCCGCCTGTGCGAGCTGTGGGCCATGATCGCACGCTGCGCCGATGCCCAGCTCGAGCACTCGCTGGCGCGCCTCGGCCTCACGACCGTCGCCATGCTCACGCTGTACCTCGCGCCGCCGCTCGCGGTGATCGCCTGGCCGCTGCACGGCGACGAAGCGATCGAGGCGCTCGGCCTGGCCGCCTGGCTGTGCATGACCCTGGCCTACCTGCCGACCGTGCGACTCTATCGCCTGCCGCCGCATTGGACCTTGACCTTGCCGCTCGCCGCAGGTCTTTACACGGCGATGACCATGGATTCGGCTTGGCGCCACCGGCGCGGCAAGGGCGGCCAATGGAAAGGCCGCATCGCCCCGCCGGCAGCGCGGCGCTCGTCGCCCGATTCGGCCGGCTGAGCCGGCGCGAACTCTTCCAACCCATGGTTTGTATTCCAACGAAAAATCAGCTAAATACTGACCGTTGAAGAAAGACCATGGCAGGATGCTTCAAGATCGGAAACCAGGTCTGAGCGAGTCGAGCGCGCCCGATTGGCGGCTGGCGCATGACGTCGGGCCGGAGCAGGTCGACACCGTGCGCGATGCCCGGCGCGGGCTCGAGGCGCTGCAGCGGCCCGACGGCCACTGGGTGTTCGACCTCGAGGCCGATGCGACGATTCCTGCCGACTACGTCTTTCTGGAGCATTTTCTCGACGAGATCGACCCGGCGGTCGAGGACAAGATCGCCGTCTATCTGCGCGCCGGTCAGGCGGAGCACGGCGGCTGGTCGCTCTATCTCGGCGGCGATTTCGACCTCAGCGCCAGCGTGCGCGCGTACTTCGCGCTCAAGCTGGTCGGCGACGATCCCGCGGCGCCGCACATGCGCCGCGCCCGCGAGGGGATCCTGGCGCGCGGCGGCGCGGCGCGCGCCAACGTGTTCACGCGGATCCATCTCGCGTTGTTCGGCCAAGTGCCCTGGCGCGCCGTGCCGGTCATGCCGGTCGAGCTGATGCTGCTGCCCCGCTGGTTCCCGTTCCATCTCGACAAGGTGTCCTACTGGTCGCGGGTCACCATCGTGCCGCTCGCGCTGCTGATGGCGCTCAAGCCGCGCGCCAGGAACCCGCGCGGCGTCGGGATCGACGAGCTGTTCGTGACGCCGCCCGAGGCCGAGCGCGACTACGTCACCAATCCGACCGGCTCCGCCTGGGGCAGCTTCTTCCTCGGCATCGACCGGCTGTTGCGGCTCGTCGAGCCGCATCTGCCGCGCGCCTCACGCCGGCGGGCGATCAACAAGGCGGTCGCGTTCGTCAGCGAACGGCTGAACGGCGAGGATGGCCTCGGCGGCATCTTTCCGCCGATGGCCGCCACGGTCATGGCCTTCGATGCGCTGGGCTACGCCAAGGACCATCCCGACCTGGTCATCGCCAAGCAGGCCGTGCGCAAGCTGCTGACCGAGCGCGGCGGGTTCGCCTACGTGCAGCCCTGCCTCTCGCCGGTGTGGGACACCGCGCTCACCTGCCATGCGCTGATGGAGAGCGGCGCGTCGACCGACGACGCGAGCCTGCGGCGTGGCCTCGACTGGCTGGTCGAACGACAGATCACGGACGTGGCCGGCGACTGGGCGGTCAAGCGGCCGGGGCTACGGCCCGGCGGCTGGCCGTTCGAGTACCGCAACGACTGCTACCCCGACGTCGACGATGCGGCGGTCGTGATCTGCGCCCTGCATCGCGCCGACCCCGAGCGCTACCGCGAGGCGATCTCCCGCGGCGCCGAGTGGGTGATCGGCATGCAGAGCCGCAACGGCGGCTGGGCCTCGTTCGACGTCGACAACACGCACTATTATCTGAACAACATCCCGTTCGCCGATCACGGCGCGCTGCTGGACCCGCCGACCGCCGATCTGACCGCGCGCTGCCTCAGCATGATGGGCCAGCTCGGCTACGACCGCAGCCATCCTGCGATGGCGCGCGGCCTCGCCTTCCTCAAGGCGGAGCAGGAAGAGGACGGCTCCTGGTTCGGCCGCTGGGGCACCAACTACATTTACGGCACCTGGTCAGTGCTGTGCGCCCTCAATGCGATCGGCGAGGACATGCGCGCGCCCTATGTGCGCAAAGCGGTCGACTGGCTGACCGCGCGCCAGCACGCCGACGGCGGCTGGGGCGAGAGCTGCGCCAGCTACTGGCCCGAGCGCAAGGACGAGCCGGTGCCGAGCCTGCCCAGCCAGACCGCCTGGGCGCTGCTCGGGCTGATGGCCGCGGGCGAGGCCGACAGCGATGCCGTGCGGCGCGGCATCGCCTATCTCGAGGCGGTGCCGCGCGACAGCGCCAAGTGGCACGAAGACCTGTACAACGCCGTTGGCTTCCCGCGCGTGTTCTATCTCCGCTACCACGGCTACAGTGCGTTCTTTCCGCTCTGGGCGCTCGCCCGGCACGCCAATCTGATGCGGCTGAACGACCGCACGGTACGTCACGGCATGTGAGACCGCTGGGAGTCGTCGTCGGCTATCACGCCGAGGCGCGCTGTCTGGTCGGCGCCGGTCTGCGCGTCGCCTGCAGCGGCGCCGACGCGCAGCGCGCGCGCGCCGCCGCTCGGCATCTCTGCGGAGACGGCGTGGCGGGGCTCGCGAGCTTCGGCCTCGCCGGCGGCCTCGCGGCCGAGCTGGCGCCGGGCGATCTGCTCCTGCCACCGGCGGTGCTCCTGCCCGACGGCGGCAGGATCGCGACCGACCCCGCCTGGCGCGACCGCCTCGCCGCCGCGCTCGAAAAGGGAGGCCTCGCCGCCCGCGACGGACCGATCACCGGCAGCGAGCGCATCGTGGCGACACGCGACGCCAAGCGCGGACTGCTCGCACGGACCGGCGCCGTCGCAGTCGACATGGAGAGCCACGCCGTGGCCGAGGTGGCCGCCCGGGCGGGCCTACCATTCCTGGTGGTCCGGGCCGTCGCCGACCGCAGCGATCAGGCGATACCGCGCGCCGCCCTGCGGGCCGTCGACGCGCAGGGCGACCTGCGCCATCTGGCGCTGCTGGGCAGCATCATCGTCCGGCCGTGGGAGATCGGCGCGCTGCTGGCGCTCGGTCGGAGCAGCGGCCGGGGACTGGCGAGCCTACGCCGCGTGGCTGCGCTCGTGCCTGGCCTCGGCTTCGTCTGACGCCCTCGCGGGCGCGGCCGACGCCTGATGGACCAGCTGCTCGAAGACGTGCACGGCCGGACGCTGATGCTCGAGCGGAATCTCCGGCGCCATCGGCCCGTCCGTCCGGAAGCGCGAGCGGGCGACGCGCCACGCCTTCAGGGGGTGCTTCAGCGCATCGCTCACCGCCGTCGCCTCGTAGCCGCAATGCGCCATGCAGTCGGCGCACTTCTCGTAGTTGCCGGTGCCGTAGCTGTTCCAGTCCGTGCTGTCCATCAGCTCCTTGAACGAGGCGGCGTAGCCTTCGCCGAGCAGGTAGCAGGGCCGCTGCCAGCCGAAGATGTTGCGCGTCGGATTGCCCCACGGCGTGCAGCGGTAGTCCTGGTTGCCCGCCAGGAAATCCAGGTAGAGCGACGAGTGGTTCAGCCGCCAGCGGCGCTTCGGGTCGCGCTTGAAGATGTCGCGGAACAGCTGCTTGGTCTTGCGCCGGTTGAGGAAGTGCGCCTGATCGGGCGCACGCTCGTAGGCATAGCCCGGCGACACCGTGATGCCCTCGACGTCGAGCTCTTGGCTGGCATAGTCGAGGAACGCCGCGACCGTCTGCGGCGTCACGCCGTCGAACAGCGTGGCGTTGACGTTGACCCGGAAGCCGCGCGAGCGCAGCAGCCTGATCGCCGCGACCGCGCGCTCGAACACGCCGGCCTGGCAGACGGAGCGGTCGTGCTGCTCGCGCAGCCCGTCGAGGTGGATCGAGAAGGTGAGGTAGGGGCTGGGCTCGAACAGGTCGATCTTCTTCTCGACCAGGAGCGCGTTGGTGCACAGATAGACGAACTTTCTGCGCGCCACGATGCCCTTGACGATCTCGCCGATCTCCTTGTGGATCAACGGCTCGCCGCCCGGAATCGAGACCACCGGCGCGCCGCATTCGTCGACCGCGTCCAGGCACTCCTGGACGCTGAGCCGCCGATTGAGGATCGGCTTCGGATAGTCGATCTTGCCGCAGCCGGCGCAGGCGAGGTTGCAGCGGAACAGGGGCTCGAGCATCAGCACCAGCGGGTATTTGTCGCGACCGAGGAGTCTTTGTTTGAGGATGTAGGCGCCGACGCGGATCTGCTGCCGAAGGGGGATGCTCATCGCAACGGAAATTCCTCTTGCAGGCGAAGTCAGGCAGGAGGCACGCGCTGGACCGGCTCGGCCAGCTCGGGCGGTAAGCGGAAGTGGACGTTCTCCTCGATGCCGTCCAGGGTCTCGACAGCGACGGCATAGAGCTCGCTGAGCCGCGCGATCAGCTCCTGGACGAGGAGCTCCGGCGCCGACGCGCCGGCCGTGATGCCCACGACCCGGGCGCCTTTGAGCCAGCTCGGATCGAGGCTGTCGGCGCTGTCGATCAGGTAGCTGCGCGTGCCGGTCATCTCGCCGATCTCGCGCAGCCGGTTGGAGTTGGAGCTGTTCTGGGCACCGACCACCAGGATCAGGTCGACCTCGCGCGACAGGGCGCGCACGGCGGTCTGGCGGTTCTGGGTCGCATAGCAGATGTCGCGCGTGTCGGGGCCGACGATCGCCGGGAAGCGCTCCTTCAGCGCCCGGATCACGTCGCGCGTGTCGTCGACGCTCAGCGTCGTCTGCGTGACAAAGGCGAGCTTATCGGGGTTGGCCGGCCGCAGACCCGCCACCTCGTCGGCGTCGGAGATCAGATGCACCGGACCGTTGATGCGCCCCATCGTGCCCTCGACCTCCGGATGCCCGGCATGGCCGATCAGGATCACCTCGTAGCCCTTGCTGGCGTAGCGCTGCCCCTCCTTGTGCACCTTGGTCACCAGCGGGCAGGTCGCGTCGATCACCTCGAGCTCGCGCGCCCGCCCCGCGATCTCCACGGATTCGGCGACGCCGTGCGCGCTGAACACCGTCACGGCGCCTTCCGGGATCTCGTCGACGTCGTCGACGAAGCATGCTCCTTTGCTCTTCAAGGCCTCGACAACATGCTTGTTGTGGACGATCTCATGGCGAACGTAGACCGGGGGACCGAACCGTTCGAGCGCGCGCTCGACGATCGCGATCGCCCGCTCGACACCAGCGCAAAAGCCGCGCGGCTGGGCAAGCACGACCCGCAGCCCTGGCTTCGACATAAGAGGCTTCCTCCCTACCTTTTCGGACAGCTCGCGCCTTCGTAGGCCAACTTTAGGCTGCTCTCCAGGGAGGAAAAGATGCTCGTCCGCATTCCGATGTCGCTGCAAGCCAACTGTTGCAGGAAAGTCACAGGAAGCCTGCTTAGAAAGACTCCAAATCGCCGAGCGCCAGGACCGTCAAGTAAAGGTGGCGCTGCTACCGCGATTCAGGCTGCCTGCGCCGGAAGTTGATTGAGCCGGCTTGGGCAAGCCCGGGACGAGCACTTTGCGCGCAGGCAGCCGCTACTGAGCGCGGGCGGACGGCGATACGGAGATCTGCGGCGGGTTGCCGACGTAGCCGCGGCGGCGATACTCGTAGCCGGCTCGCGGTCAGCCGGCCGGATCGGATGCCTGCGCCGCGGTGCGCTGCCGCTGGCCGGAGGTCGCCACCAGCATGGCCGGCAGAACGACCAGGCAGCAGATCATGCTCCACAGGATCGCGATCGTCAGAAGCAGGCCCATGCTGGCCAGGCCCAGATGATCGGACACGGCCAGCGAGCCGAACGACGCGATCGTGGTCAGGGTGCTGAACACCACCGCGCGCGGCGTGCTGGTGTGGGCGACGTCGCCGTGCTGGCGGTGGCGCACGACCACGTGGATCGCGCCGCTCACCCCGAGACCCAGCAGCAGCGGCAGGACGATGACGTTCGCGAAGTTGATCGACACGCCGAGCAGGACCGCGCTCGCGGCGGTCAGCAGCGTCGCGAGCAGGATCGGCGCGAGCACCAGGAGGATGTCGCGCACGCTGCGCAGGACCACGGCGAGCAGCAGCGTGATCAGCGCCAGCGCCAGCACCGACGCGAGGATGAAGGCGTCGACCACGGCGCGGCCGCCCTCGAGCACGACGATCGGCGCGCCGGTCGCCTGCGGCACCTCGGCGAGCACCGCCTCGGCAAACTCGCGAAGCTCGTCGTTGTTGTCGATCTGCCATGCCGGCCGCACGAGAAGGCGCGCTTGCCCGTCCGGCGTCAGCCACTGGTCGCGGATCGCCGCGGGCAGATCCTGCAGCCCGACCTCCCCGGCCTCGAGCCCCTGGCGAAGATCCTCGAGCAGCGCCGGCAGGTGGCCGAGCAGGCGCGCTTCCAGCTCGGCGCGCGCGGCGTCGTCGGCTCTCCCGGCGCTATACCCGCTCAAGGCTTCGGCGAGCGCCGCCGTGCCGGGATTGCGCTCGGCGGCGAGGTCGCCCGCCAACGCCTTGCCAAGGGTCGTGCGCAGGCCGTCCAGCGCCTGCGCACGCTCGCCGGCGCTGAGCGGCGCCGCCGCGACCGGTTGCAGCGCAGGGCCGATCGACCAGGCCAGCGAGTCGATCACATCGAGCTTCTCGTCCTGCGCCTCGGGCACGAAGCTCGATAGGGTCACGGTCTGGCCGACCAGTGGGCTCGCTGCGAGAACCTGCCCGATCCGGTCGGCCTCGGCCAGGCTCGGCGCCAGGATGTCGATGACGTACGGCGAGTTCTCGCGATCCGCCTGCAAGGCCTGGAACGCCTTGACGGATTCCGACGCAGGGTCCTTCAGATTGAGCGGATTGAAGTCGAACTCGACGTCGGGCAGCGTGAACAGCGAGGCGAGGCCGGCCATCGTCGCCACCGCGAGGATGGCGCCGGCGTGTCGCTCGATCGGCAGCAGCAGGCTGTGCGTGGCCGTGGCGCGCGTCGCCTTGAGCGGCATCAGGCAGAGCAGCGCCGGCAGAAGGGTGAGGCTGGTGAGCCAGGCGATCAGCATGCCGAAGGCGGAGATCAGGCCGAGCTCGGCCAGCCCCAGATAAGCGGTCGGCACGAAGCTCAGAAAGCCCAGAGCGGCGCACACGGCGGTGAGCGTCAGCGCGCGGACGACGCTCAGGGCCGCCAGCTGGAGCGCCTGCAGCTGCGAGGCAGCGGCCCGCAACTTCTCCTGATAGCGCAGGGCGACATGGATGCCGAAATCGACGCCGACGCCGACAAAGAGCACCGCGAAGGTCACCGAGATCAGATTCAGCCGGCCGATCGCCAGCGCCGTGAACGTCGCGGTGAAGATCAGGCCCACGACCAGGGTCACAAGGGTGGCGACGATCAGCCGCCACGAGCGCAGTCCCCACAGCAGCAGAAACGCCACCGCGACCGTGGAGAGCACGCTTGCCGTCAAGGCGCCCTGGCCGGCGCTCTGCAGCTCCTCGTCCTCCAGCGCCGCGCCGCCCGTCAGGCTCAGCTGCAGGCCGTGCGCCGCATCGATGTCGAGCTGCCGGGCCGCCGCGCGCAGGGCCGCGATCGCCTGGCTGGCGGGCGCCAGGGAGGCGTAGTCGAGGCGCGGCTGGGCGAGCACCAGCTGACGCGCGATCGCAGGTGCGCCATCCTGGTCGAGCGTGTTGCGCCAGGACACCTCGCCGGGCAGCCCTTCGCGTTGCGCCTGGGCCGCGGCGGCCATGTCGCCGAACAGCCGGTCGAGCTCGCCCGGCAAGGCGCCGTCGCTCGCCTGATGCTCGAGCACCAGGCTGGCGAACGCCTCGAGGCCGCGCAGGCTCGGATCGGCGGCGAGCGACGCCAGGAGCGGCTGCGCCGCCGCCAGCCGGTCGGACAGCGCGCCGAGCTCGTCGACCTCGAGATAGAGCAGCCCGTTGCGGGCGAAGAACGGCAGCCCTTGCGGATAGTCGACCGCCGTGAAGTGGGCGTCGTCGGCACGCAGCGCATCGGCGAGGGCGCGCGCGGCGGCCTCGACGCGCTCCGGCGCCCGGCCCTCGATCACCGCCACGATTGGATTGGTGAATTCCGGGAACGCCTCCCGGAACGCGCTCTCGTGCTGGCGAAACGGCACGTCGGCCGAAATCATGTCCGTCGTGTCGGTATCGATGCGCAAGGTGGCCAGCGTGTAGGCCAGCCCCAGGACGGCCAGCAGCACGGACACGGCGACGACCAGGCGCGGTCGCGCCGCGATGGCGTCGATCGCCCCGAGCACGGCGCGTCGCAGCCCGCGGCTCATCGGCCGTTCAGGCCCGACAGGCGAGCTTGTGGCGCGGAGGCTTGCAGCAGCCGGTCAAATGTGGTCACGATGACGGATTCCGCAGGAGACGAGCGTGGCGGTAGACAGCAAACAAACGACGCCGCTGTTCAAGCAGCTCCCGCAGGACATCTCGAAGCCGTTGGAAGCGCTGCTGGCGGCTGTCCGGGAGACGATGCATTGTCCGGTCCTGGATCTGAACTTGGGGCCGAGGCCGGGCCGGCGGAGCGGTCCGAGCGCGGTGAAACGGTCACGATCCTCCAGCGTCTGGGCCAAGCCGATCGCGGCGCGCCGCAGCCGCCGCGGCGGGGCGCCTTCCATCACCTCTACGACCGATACAGCAAAGGAACGCATGGCGCAGAGGTGTCATCGAGGTCGGGACGACGGCACTTGAACTCGCAGCGGCTGGTCAAACATTGTCACGATCGGCGATCCTGGAGATATGGGTGTGGCGGGTAAACAACACAGATGGGTGCCGCTGTTCAAGCTGCTGCTGCAGGCGGCGATCGTCGGCTGGCTGTCGCTGACGCCGGCGGCGGCGCAGGAGGCGGGACCGACGGCCGTCATCGAGCAGCTCAACGCCGCCCTGCTCGAGGTCATGCGGCAGGCCGACGAGCTGGGCTACGAGGGTCGCTATCGCCAGCTCGCGCCGGTGCTCGAGGCCAGCTACGACTTTCCCTTCATGACGCAGATCGCGGCCGGCACGAGCTGGCGCGACATGACGGCGCAGCAGCGCGACGAGCTGGTCGCCCTGTTCACCGAGATGAGCATCGCGAACTATGCCGCGCGCTTCGACGGCTATGGCGGCGAGGCGTTCGAGGTCCTGGGCGAGACGCCGGGGCCGCGCGATGCGGTGGTGGTCGAGAGCCGGCTGGTGCGTCCCGACGACAAGCCGGTGGGGCTGAACTACGTGATGCGCGACCATGCGGGAAGCTGGCGCATCGTCGACGTGCTGCTCGACGCCAAATACAGCGAGCTGGCGCGCCAGAAGGCCGAGTTCGCGGCGGTGCTGCAGGGCGGCGACGTGGCGGATCTGGAGACGCTGCTGCGCGAGAAGATCGCCGATCTCGCGGGCGAGGCAGGCTCCTAGCCGCGAGCGCACCGCAGGCGGCGATTGCGCGCGCCGCACAATCGCGTAGGTTCGAGGGACCACGGGGATCCCTAGCAGGAGGCTGACATGGCGCGCGCGCACGCGAGTTCGGTCATCAATGCGCCGATCGAGCGGGTCTGGGAGCATATCCGCGATTTCAACGCCCTGCCCGACTGGAATCCCGGCATCGCCTCGAGCGTGATCGAGGACGGCGGCCCGTCGGACCGGGTCGGCTGCATCCGCAGATTGGAGCTGAAGGGCGGCGGCACGATCCGCGAGCAGCTGCTCGAGCTGTCGGATCTCGGCCACCATTACAGCTATTCGATCCTGGAGTCGCCGCTGCCGGTGGCCAACTACCGCGCCACCCTGCGCCTGCGCAAGATCTCGGACGGCAACCGCACGTTCGGCGAATGGTCGGCGACCTTCGATCCGAATCCGCCGGAGAAGCAGGCGGAGGCCGAGGCGATGATCTCGAAGGCCGTGTTCCAGGGCGGCTTCGACGCGATCAAGAAGCATTTCGGCGGCTGACCGGCCGCAGGCCGCCAGCCCGGGGCGTCAGCCGAGCGGCGTCCCGCGGATCTCCTGCAGAAGCTTCAGGCGCATCGCGCGGGCGAAGTCGTCGTAGTCGCGCGCGGTCAGCACGAACGCATCGGGGCCGCCGATCACTTGGTCGGCGTAGTACCGATCGACGCTCAGGTCGTCGTTCAGGATGGCGAGGCCGTTGATGGTGATGCCCGCCGCCGCGGCGAGGTCGCGGATCGGCCCGGGCGGCGCGCCGGCGTTGGTCACGCCGTCGCCGGAGACATCGACGATCCGGCGCGCGCCGCGAAACGGGCCGCGCTCGAGGTGCTCGGCCGCGAAGCGCAGCGCCTCGCCGATCGCCGTCTCGCCGAGCAGGCTGCGGCCCGCCCTCTCGATCTGCGCGGCCAGCTCCTCGAGCGACGCGCGATCCTCGACTCGGGTCCAGTCGACCGCGACAGACTGCTGCAGCCGCCCCGACCACAGCATGAGCGACAGCGCGACGCCGTGCGGCGCCCAGTGCTCCACCGCCTCGATCACCTCGGGGTCGCGCAGGGCGCCGGCGATGCCCACCGTCTGCAGCTCGAACTCGCGGAAGCTGA
The DNA here is from genome assembly GCA_036274135.1 of Geminicoccaceae bacterium. Classification (GTDB taxonomy): domain Bacteria; phylum Pseudomonadota; class Alphaproteobacteria; order Geminicoccales; family Geminicoccaceae; genus DASUGG01. The sequence goes on along the minus strand of DASUGG010000292.1, from coordinate 1,405 downwards.
CGCTGCCCGAGCTGTCGACGGCGAGGACGAGTTGCACGTCGACGTCGATCCGCGACTGCGCCGCCGCGCCCTGCGGCGGCGCGGCGAGCGCCAGCACCAGCATCGCGCATCGAAGCAGGAGCGGCATGCTGCCTCTCGTTCGCGGCGACGATCAGCGAAGGTAGATCGTGGCGCAGCCGATCGCGCGCGTCCAGCGGCGCGTGTGCCGGGCGGCGGTGGCAGGAACGCGGGCGCGGGCGCGGCGCCGGCGGCGTTCAGTCCCAATCGGGGGCGGTCGCGGGCCGGAGCATGCGGCCGTCCGGCCGCGCGAGACCGAACGTCTCGGCCATCTCGTCGTCCGAGAGGGAGAAGTCGAACACGGCCAGGTTCGCCTCGACATTGGCTTCGCGCGCGCTGCGCGGGATGGCGGCGACGCCCTGCTGCAGCAGCCAGCGCAGGGTCACCTGCACCGCGTTCTTGCCGTGCGCTTCGCCGATCCGCTGCAGCGTCGGCTCGTGAAACACCTTGCCGCGGCCGATCGGCGAGTAGGCGGTGAGCGCCATGTCCTGCCGCTTCAGCTCCCGCAGCACCGCGCTCTGCTCGAGATAGGGGTGGTATTCGACCTGGTTGACCAGCAGCGGCGCCGCCGAATGCGCCACGGCCTCGCGCAGCAGGGCGGTCGGGAAGTTGCTGACCCCGACATGCCGCGCCAGGCCGCGGTCCTTCGCTTCGTTCAGGGCGCCGACGGTCTCCGCCAGCGGCACGTCCGGGTTCGGCCAGTGCAGCAGCAGAAGGTCCGGCTCGGTGCCGAGGCGACGAACCGACTCCTCCGCCGCCCGCAGCAGCGCCGCGGCGCGAAAATGATCCGGCCAGATCTTGGTGGTGAGCCAGATCTCGCCGCGCGGCACGGGAGAGCGCCGGATCGCGGCGCCGACCTCGGTCTCGTTGCCGTACATCTGCGCCGTGTCGATGTGCCGGTAGCCGACCGCCAGCGCGTGACCGACGATGCGCTCGGCGACCGGGCCGTTGAGGCGGAAGGTTCCCAGGCCCAGCGCCGGGATGGGCACACCGTGCGGCGTCACGTGAAGCATCGGGCGTCTCCTCTCGCCGGCGATCCTGGCGAGGCGGGGGCTCGAGTCAAGGCGGCAACAGGCCGCGGGCCGGCTTCCGGTCTGCTGGCGCCTCTGATCCGTCAATCCGGCGCCCAGGGGCCGACCGCCTGGCTGTGGCGTTCGAGGAGGACCCGCAGGGCGTTCAGCCGCTCGCGCAGCCGCGCCACGGCCGCCCGCCCCTCCGGTGTCGTCGGCGCCGGTTGGGCATCGAGTTGCCGCTGCACCAGGGCGATGAGGTCCGCCGGCCGCTCGACGTTCGCGATCATGTTGGCGCGCACCTCGCGCTCCGCCGCGCTGGTGGGGGCGCCGGGCGC
>DASUGG010000291.1:0-3054 GCA_036274135.1 Geminicoccaceae bacterium | reverse complement strand
CCCGCCACCGCTGGCGCCGACGCGGCGCCCGCCGACGTTCCGCCGACCGTCCGCGTGGCCCGTGCGCGTGCCAGTCCGCCGCCTCCGGCCGTGCGCCGCCCGCGGGACGCGGCGCTGCGCCGGCCGCGCCGCGCCCGCCTCCTGCCGCTCGCGCTGATCCTGGTGGCGCTGGCGGCCGCCGGCGTCGCAGCGCCCCTCTACGGCTGGCCGCTGTACGAGCGCTACGTCAAGGCCGAGTGGCTGGTCGACCAGGCGGGCGGCGGCGACGCCACGCGCATCGCCGACGCGCTGGGGCGCGCGCGCGACGATGCGATCATCAGGATCGCGCCCGGCACCTATCGCGAGAGCCTGCGCATCGAGCGGCCGGCGCAGCTGGTCGCGGTCGAGGGGGCGACGCCGGTCGTGGCGCCCGAGAGCGGGCCGTGCGCGCTGGTCACCAGCCGCGGCGGCTCGATCGTCGGGCTCGACCTGCGCGGCGCCCCGGCCGCGAGCGGGACGGCGGCGGCGCCCTGCGTGGTGCTCGCAGGCACGACGCTCACCCTGGAGGGCAACCGCATCGCCGGCCCTGGTCCGGGCATCGTGATCCGCGAGGGCGGCGATCCCGTGGTGCGCGGCAACCGGCTCGAAGGCACGGGCCTCGTGGTGCGGGAGGGCGGCCGCGGCACGATCACCGGCAACAGCATCGTCGATGCCGCAGGCGCCAGCCTCGTCGTGCGCGGCGGCGCCGCCCCGAGCTTCGGCGACAACGTGATCGAGGGCGGCGGCGGCGTCGTCATGGCCGAGGGCGCCCAGGGCTCGCTCGCCCGCAATCGCCTGCTGCGCAGCGGCGCGACCGGCCTTCGCGTCAGCACGGGCGCCGCGCCGCGGATCACGGACAACACCATCGAGGGCGCCAAGGAAGCCGGTATCTTCGTCTATGACGGCGGCGGCGGCAGGTTCGAAGGCAACACGATCAGCGGCAGCGGCCTGTCCGGCATCGTCATCGCCGGCGCCGGCCGGCCGGCGTTCGTCGGCAACACGGTTCGTGACGGCGCCGAGCACGGCATCCTGGTGGTCGAGGACGGCCGCGCTTTGCTCGAGGGCAACCAGATCACCGGCAACAAGGGGCACGGCATCGCGCTCGCTGCCGGCAGCGAGGTCGAGCTTCGCGACAACCGGCTCGAGGGCAACGATGAGCCGCAGCTGCTCGATGCCCGCTGAGCGTCTCGCCGTGCGCGTGACGCCCGCCGGCGGAGCCCGCTGATGCGCACGCTGGTCGTCGGCAGAAGCCCGTTCGCGGACGTCGTCATGGCGGACCCGTCGATCGCCATCCATCACGCCGAGATCGTGATCACCGACGACGGCCGCCTGTACCTCACCGACTGCGCCAGCGAGTCCGGGACCTGGCGCCTCGACGCGCCGGGCGGCGAGCAGCACTGGCAACCGGTGCGCCAGGCGTTCGTGAGCGAGGACGAGCCCCTGAAGCTCGGCGAGCATCGTTGCACGGCGCGCCAGCTGGTCCGCGCGGCGCGCGAGGGCGGCCCGGGCGAAGCGCAGTCGTCGGCGCTGCAGCAGGAGCGGCTGGAGCGCAGCCGGCCACGACTGCGCGGCCGGGTCGAGCGTGACGCGGCGACCGGCGAGATCGTGCGACGGAGACCCTGATGCAGCTCGTCCCCGACCAGCGCCTGCAGGCCGGCCTCGGTCGTCCCCGCGCCCGCCGCGTGTTCTCCCACCCTATCATTCTCCTGGCGTGTCTGATCGGCTCGATCGCGCTGATCCGCTTCTGCGACGTCTTCCTGTCGGACGCCTGGGGCGAGATCCTGAACGACCGCGGCCGCTCGACCTACCCGCTCACGGTCCAGAACATCATGTGGGTGGTGTTCGGGCTGGGCATCGGCGAGCTGATCGTGCGGACGCGCGATGCGTTCGCCGAGCACGCCGAGCTCGGCAAGGGCTATCTGCCGGAGGACGAGACCACCATCCTGCAGGCGCCGGACCTGCGCCGGATCTACGCGGTCGCGCGCAGCGCCGTGCAGGACGGCGCGGCTTCGCAGGGGCGTTTCCTGCCGCGCCTGATCCAGCGCGTGGTGACCCAGGTGCAGACCAGCCAGGCGGTCGATCAGGCGAATGCGCTGCTGAACTCGAGCCTCGAGCTGGCCTTGCACGAGATCGACCTGCGCTACAGCATGATCCGCTACGTGATCTGGGCGATTCCGACGCTCGGCTTCATCGGCACGGTGATGGGCATCGCGCTGGCCCTGCAGTTCGCCGGCTCGGTCGACCTGCAGGACCCCTCGCTGCTGGCGCAGCTCAGCAAGCACCTGGCGGTGGCGTTCAACACGACGCTCCTGGCGCTGGTCATGTCGGCGGTCCTGGTGCTGGTCCAGCACATCATCCAGGCCTACGAGGAGCGCGCGCTCAACCGGGCCGGCGTCTACTGCCTCGATAACCTCATCAATCGGCTGTACGTGGACTGACCGCATGCTGATCCCGAGGCGGCGGACGATGGAGATGTTCAGCATCTCGGCGCTCGACCTGTTCGCCTCGGCGCTCGGCACCTTCATCCTGCTGTCGATCCTCCTGTTTCCCTTCTACCTGCGGCAGCCGTCCCTGGAGAACGAGCTGAACGGCGCGAAGGCGGAGCTCGCGGCTTCCGGCGAGTCGCTGTACGAGGCGGAGCGCGTGGCCGAGACGAGCGCGCAACGCAAGGCCCGGGCGATCGCCGCGCTGGCCGCGGCGCGCACCCAGCTGCAGGAGGCGCAGGCCGCGGCGGCGAGCCTCGAGCCGGTCGCGACCGCCAACATCGAGGCGCCGCAACCGGCGGACCAGCGGGGCGGCGCCCTGTCGATCGACGACCTCGACCTCGTCTTCGTCATGGACACGACCGGCAGCATGCGCAACGAGCTGGCCGACGTGCAGGCGAATCTGCTCGGCGTGATCCGCGTGCTGCACCGGCTGGCGCCGAGCCTTCGGGTCGGCTTCGTCGCTTACAAGGACCACGGCGCCGTCTACGTGACGCGCAGCTTCGAGCTGAGCCCGATGAGCGAGGACAACGTCGCGAAGGTGCTGCGTTTC
>DASUGG010000290.1:0-6339 GCA_036274135.1 Geminicoccaceae bacterium | reverse complement strand
CCGAGGCGACGACGCCGATCGGATCGCGCCGGACCATGCTGGTGAAGCCCGCGAGATACTCGCCCGCGGCGCTTGCCGGCAGGCAGCAGGCGGCGCCGGCGAAGAAGCGGAAGCAGTCGACGATTGCCGGCAGCTCGTCCTCGAGCGCGCGCGCCGGCGGCTTGCCGCAGTTTCTCGATTCCAGCCGCGCGAAGGCCTCCGCCTCGGCCTCGATCCGGTCGGCGAGGCGCAGCAGCATGCCGGAGCGCTCGGCCGGCGTGGTGCGCGACCAGGCGGGAAAGGCAGCCGCGGCGGCGCTGACCGCCGCGTCGATCTGCCCGGCCGAGGCTTCGTTGACGGTCGCGATCGTCTCGGCGGTGGCCGGATCGAGGATCTCCTCCGGCGCGCCCTCACCCGACACGAACGCGCCGCCGATCAGCATCTTGGTCTGCATGGCAACGTCTCCCGGATGTTATTTGCCGGCGCCGGCGGTGCTCTCGGTGCCGCGGGTCAGGTAGTAGGCGAGAAGAATCGGCACCAGCGTCACGGCGATCACGAACACCGCGACGACGTTGGTGACCGGCCGCTGGCGCGGCCGCACCAGCTCGGTCAGCATCCAGATCGGCAGCGTGGACTGCTGCCCGGCGGTGAAGGTCGTGACGATCACCTCGTCGAAGCTCAGCGCGAAGGCGAGCATGCCGCCCGCCAGAAGGGCCGTCGCGATGTTCGGCAGGACCACGTAGCGGAAGGTCTGGAAGCCGTCGGCGCCGAGGTCCATCGAGGCCTCGATGATAGAGCCCGAGGTGCGCCGCAAACGGGCCAGGACGTTGTTGTACGCCACGACGATGCAGAAGGTCGCGTGGCCGACCACGATGGTCCAGAAGCTGAACGGGATGTCGGCGAGATTGATCGCGGCGCGCAGCGAGATGCCCGTGACGATCCCGGGCAGCGCGATGGGCAGGATGATCAGGAGCGTGATCGCCTCGCGGCCGAAGAAGCGCGCGCGGTACAGCGCGGCGGCGGCGAGGGTGCCCAGCACGATCGCCATCGCGGTCGACGCCACCGCCACGCGCAGCGAGAGGAACAGCGCATTCCAGATGTCCTGCCGCTCCCAGGCGACGCCGAACCAGTGCAGGGTGAGGCCAGGCGGCGGGAACTGATAGCTCTTGTCGTCGGTGGTGAAGGCGTAGAGCAGGATGAAGAACATCGGCACGTGGAGGTAGAGCAGGCCTGCGGCGGCCGCCAGCCTCAGGCCGAGTGGCGCGCGGCCGGCGCGCTGCCTAGAGCGCATCGAACGCGCCCAGGCGCCGTGCGATCGTGAGATAGATCGCCATGATCACGATCGGCACGACCGAGAACGCCGCGGCGAGCGGGATGTTGCCGGCCGTGCCCTGCTGGATGTAGACGGCCTGGCCGATGAAGAAGCGCGAGCTGCCGATGATATAGGGGATGATGTAGTCGCCGAGCGTCAGCGAGAAGGTGAAGATCGAGCCGGCGACAAGGCCCGGAAAGGCGAGCGGCAGGATCACGGTGCGGAAGGTCGTGAACGGCCGAGCGCCCAGATCGGCGGAAGCCTCGATCAGGCCCTTGGGCACGCGCTCCAGCGCCGCCTGGGTCGGCAGGATCATGAACGGCAGCCAGATGTAGGTGAACACCAGGAACATGCCGAGATAGGAGACGGACAGCGACGGTCCGCCGATCACCGGCAGGGCGAGCACGCCGTCCAGCAGCCAGCCGAGCCTCGCCTCGGCGAACGCCCAGCTGACGATGCCCTCTTTCGCCAGGATCAGCTTCCAGGCGTAGACCCGCACGAGGTAGCTCGACCACAAGGGGAGCATCACCGCGAGGTAGAACACGGCCTTCACGCGCCCGGCGGCGTGGCGGGCCATCATATAGGCGATCGGGAAGCCGATCAGCGCGGCGCCGAGCGTCACCGCCGCCGCCATGCTGACCGTGCGCAGGATGATGTCGAGATTGGCCCGGTTGGTCAAAAGCTCAACGTAGGAGCGCAGCGTGAACTCGTAGATCACCTGGCCGCTGAAATCGTCGAAGCTGAAGAAGCTCTGCGCCAGCAGCGCGAGCAGCGAGCCGAGGTAGACGATGCCGAGCCAGGCGAGCGGCGGCGCGATCAGGATCAGCGTGAACAGGCCGCCGTGCCGGTAGAGGAAGGTAGACAGCCGGCGACCGACGCCCTGCCGCGGGCCGCCGCCGAGCGCGAGGTCGCTGGCGGCGATGCTCATCCGGCGCCGCCATCGAGCGGCTGCATCGCGGCGGCCGGCCACGACAGCCGCACCCGGGCGCCGGGCTCGGGCCGCACCTCGCCGCGCAGGTCATTCGGCCGGTCGACCACCAGCGTCAGGGCGCCGTCGAGCGCGACCTCGATCCGCGTGCTCGCGCCGTGATACTGGACGCTGGCGACCGTCCCCGCGACGCGGTGCTCGCCGTCGCCCGCACCGTCTGCAGGGCCGCCGATGCGGATCCGCTCGGGGCGCAGCGAGAAGGCCAGGCGTCGGCCGATCAGACGCTCCGCGGCCGCGGCGTCGACGATGTTGGAGGCGCCGACGAAGCCCGCGACGAAGGCGGTCGCCGGCCGCTCGTAGATCTCCTCCGGCGTGCCGACCTGCTCGACCCGGCCCTGGTTGAAGACGGCCAGGCGGTCGCTCATGCCGAGCGCCTCCTCCTGGTCGTGCGTGACGTAGACGAAGGTGATGCCGACCTGGCGCTGCAGCGCCTTGAGTTCGGTCTGCATCTGCTGGCGCAGCTTGAGGTCCAGGGCGCCCAGCGGCTCGTCGAGCAGCAGCACCTCGGGCTCGGTGATCAAGGCGCGGGCGAGCGCCACCCGCTGCCGCTGGCCGCCGGACAGCGCGGCGGGCCGGCGGCCGCCGAGCCCGCCCAGCGCGACCAGCTCCAGCATCTCCGCAGCGCGCCGGTGACGCACGGCCTTGGGAACACCGCGCACCATCAGGCCATAGCCGACGTTGTCCAGGACGCTCATATGCGGAAACAGCGCGTAATCCTGGAACACGGTATTGACCCGGCGATCGTAGGGCGGAACGCCGAGCACGCTCTGGCCATGCAGGGCGACGTCGCCGGCATCCGGCTCCTCGAAGCCGGCGATCAGCCGGAGGCAGGTGGTCTTGCCGGAGCCCGACGGCCCGAGCATGGCGAAGAACTCGCCGTCCCGGACCTCGAAGCTGACCTCGTCGACCGCGCGGACGTCACCGAAGTGACGGCTGACCTGCGCGAAGCTGACCGCCGGCCGCATCGCCGCGAGACGTCGCCGCCCTGCCGCCGCGCGCCGACCCCCGGCTCAGCGCCCGCCGAGCACGGCGATGTAGTCGCTCACCCAGCGATAGTACGGCACGCATTCTTCCTGGCTGGCGCACTTGGCGACTGGCGTGCGCCAGAAGTGGATGCGATCGAAGTTGTCGAGGCCGTTGGTCTTGCATCCCTGCGGGCCGAGCAGCTCGCTCTTTTCGCAGGCCGCCAGCACCACCGGCACCGAGCCGAACCAGGCGGCGAGATCGCCCTGCAGATTCGAGCTGAGCGTCCACTCCATCCACTTGTAGGCGCAGTTCGGATGCGGCGCCTCGGCGTGCATCATCGTCGTATCCGCCCAGCCGGTGGCGCCCTCCGCCGGGATCAGGCTGGCGATCGGCTGGTTCTGGCTCACAAGGATGTTGACCTGGAACGGCCAGGACGAGCTCGCGACCACGCCCTCGTTGGTGAAGTCGTCGATCTGCACGAAGGCGTCGTGCCAGTAGCGGTTGACGATCTGGCGCTGCTGGCGGAGCAGATCCAGCGCCGCCTGGTACTGATCCTCGGTCAGCTCGTAGGGGTCCTTGATGCCGAGCCCGGGCTGGTGATGCATCAGGTAGAGCGCGGCGTCGGCGATGTAGATCGGGCCGTCGAAGGCCTGCACGCGCCCTTTGTTCGACTTGCCGTCCGGCAGCGTGGTCTCCTCGAACACGATGCTCCAGCTCTCGGGCGGCTGCGGGAAGACTTCGGTGTTGTACATCAGCACGTTGGAGCCCCACTGGTAGGGCACGCCGTAATGCTTGCCGTCGACCGTGTGCCAGGGCGCGTTCTGCAGGCGCGGATCGATCGTGCTCCAGCTCGGGATCAGGTCGGTGTTGATCTCCTGCACCCGTTTGCCGGCGATTAGGCGCAGGCTGGCGTCGCCCGAGGCGGTCACCACATCGAAGCCGCCCTCGTTCATCAGCGCGACCATCTCGTCCGAGGTGTTGGCGGTCTTGACCCGGACCTGGCAGCCACTCTGCTCCTCGAAACCGGTGACCCAGTCGTAGGCGGGATCGGTGTCGCCGCGCTCGATGTAGCCGGGCCAGGCGACGATATCGACGAAGCCCTCGGGCTCGCCGAGTGATTGCAGCGGCTGCCCCTGCGCGGCCGCCGCCGCCAGGACGAGCACTCCCGTAAACGACGTAGCGCGAAGCATGGCTGACATGGGAACCCCCCAAACGTGTTGTTTCTTTTCGCGGCGCGCTTCCGCCGACGCTGAGCGCTATGGTCCAACGACGCCGGCACTTTGGCAAATGGGATTTTTAGGCGGCGCGCTGGCCGTTGCCGGGCGCCGTATCGAGGCGCAGAATGCGACGTGCGCTATTCGCACCGCGGAGGCCGGACATGGCCATCGATTTGAGACGCGCATTCGAAGTCGTCGCCGTGCTCGCGATCACGGTCGGTCTACTGCCGCAGACATCCGCCTGGGTGTTTTACCAGGACGACCGGCAGCCCTCGCATTCGAAAATGGTCGGGACGCTGGCGATCGATCTGCCTGAGGGGCGCGGGCTCGGCACCGCCGTACTGGTCGATCCTTGCGGCATCCTCACGAACTTCCACACCGTTTTCGGGCCATGGTACGCGACCGTGCTGCGCCCCCCGTCGCGCAGCTTCCCTGGCACTTTCACCCTTACCGAGGTGACGCGCCCGGACGGGACGCATCCGACGGCGCGGGCGATTCCCGTGGTGTGGGGAGACTATCGCGGGCCCGATCGGCACTGGCGTGTCCCGGAGCATGACTGGGCCTATCTGGCGCTCGACGAGTGCCTCGGGATGGAGTTCGGCCACTTCGTTCCGCGCGTCCTCGATGCGCAGGATCTTGCGGCCACAAGCGGCGGATTTACGGCGCTCGGCTATTCCACCGGCCGTCAGATGACGGACCCGGCCTGCTCGGTGCATGCGGACCATGGAGGGAGCGGGAGCCAAGCCTGGCGGCATGACTGCGCGCTCGAGGCCGGCGACTCCGGCGGCCCGATCGTCATGCGCGACACGCTGGCGATGGTGGCTCTCGGCTCCGGCATCGTCAGCGATCCCGGTGATCCGCAATGTCCTACCGGGGCCATGCGCCGCGTCGGCGCGCCGCTCACGAGCGTCAACGTCCGGTGTGCGAACATAGCCGTGCCGCTGACGCGCGACATCGTCGCGCGTATCGATGCGGCACGTATCGCGGTGGAGGTCCAGCGCGCGCTGATCGCGCTCGGCTACGATGCCGGGCCGCTCGGCGCGATCGATGAACCGCGAGCCGCCGGCGCGATCAGGCAGATGCAGCAAGACATGGGTTGGCCCGTTACCGGCGAGGCGACGTGGGCTCTGCAGAAAATCGTGTGGCTGCGGATGCGAACCAGCTGAAGGGCCGGATCCGGCCCGCCGGCTAGCGCCGTCCGCGGCGCCGCGGCCCCCATAGTGCGGCGTTCGCGAGATCGAATAGCTCGGCCAGTTCGCTCAGCATCGCGCCGCCGAGCTGCTCGGGATCAGAGATCGTGACGGCGCGGCGATAGTAGCGGGTCACGTCGTGGCCGATGCCGATCGCCAGCAACTCGACCGGCGAGCGCTGCTCGATCCACTCGATCACCTGGCGCAGGTGCTGCTCGAGGTAATTGCCGGGGTTGGCGGACAGCGTGCTGTCGTCGACCGGCGCGCCGTCCGAGATCACCATCAGGATCTGGCGCTGCTCGGGGCGGGCGAGCAGGCGCTGGTGCGCCCACAGGATCGCCTCGCCGTCGATGTTCTCCTTGAGCAGCCCCTCACGCAGCATCAGTCCCAGATTGCGGCGGGCGCGGCGCCAGGGGCTGTCCGCCGGCTTGTAGATGATGTGGCGAAGATCGTTGAGCCGGCCCGGATTGGGTCGCTTGCCTTCCCGCAGCCACTGCTCGCGGCTCTGGCCGCCCTTCCAGCTGCGGGTCGTGAAGCCCAGGATCTCGACCTTGACGCCGCAGCGCTCCAGGGTGCGCGCGAGGATGTCGGCGCACATCGCGGCAACCGCGATCGGCCGGCCGCGCATCGAGCCGGAGTTGTCGATCAGCAGCGAGACCACGGTGTCGCGGAATTCGGTGTCCTTCT
>DASUGG010000289.1:0-6697 GCA_036274135.1 Geminicoccaceae bacterium | reverse complement strand
AAGCGCCTGCCGGTGCGAAGGTTGGGCGGTCGCGATGTCCATGAGATCCTCCGCGGGCACGTTTGCCGGCCCCCATGCGGCCTTCTGGCGAACAACGCGCACACGGGCTTTGGGTTCCCGCCCGGCGCGGACCCGGCCCGCCGGGTCACGCGATCGCTTCAGCCCGCAGCGGCGCTCAGTCGCGTCCCGTGCTGTCCGGAAGGACGTTATTGGGCAGAACGCTGAAGTCGGTGGTTCGGGCCGCCCTGGTCTCGGGCGGCTCCAGGGCCTCGTTCATCAGCCCTCGCCTGATCAGCTCGCGGATCGCGGCGGCACGGCTCGGCAGCCGGTTGTCGAAGCGCCACGCATCGATCGCCTCCAACTCGTCCATGTCCAGCATCAGCTGGATCCGCTCGCTGCGTCGTTGGCGTCGATCCGTCACGGCTCTTCCTCCCGGCGCGCATGCCACAAGGCACGCTCGAAGGACATCGCCTACGCAACATACACAGGTTGCGTCACAGACACCAGTAACCTCATGCGCGCCGGCTGCGCCTCTCGTGCACGGGGTGCGTGTTGTACAATAAGCTTAAAGATCTCCGACAATGTAACCTGCTGAAGTGCTGTGTAACCGGATCATAATCTTCGCCAAAATTTGGATTTTGCCCCCGGTGGCACCATCTCTATCGATACATGGAAAGAAGGAGGCGTTCAGTGCGATTGAGCAAAGAGGCTGCGAAGGCGGTCGAGGCGGAGATTCCCTATCTCCGACGCTACGCCCGGGCGCTCACCGGCGGGCTGGACGTTGCCGACGACCTTGTGCAGGACAGTCTTGAGAGGGCCATCGCACGATTCGATCAGTTCCGGCCAGGGACCAATCTGCGCGCCTGGCTGTTCACGATTCTGCACAACATGCGCTGCGATCAGCATCGCCGCGTCGTACGCCGGCCCGTCGAGATTCCGATCGACGACGCTCCGCACGAGGCGGTCACCCGTGCCAGCCAGGCCGACGCGCTGCACCTGTCGGACTTCCGGCGCGCCTTCGGCCGTCTCAACGAGGCGCATCGCGAGATCCTCGTGCTGGTCGGGATCGAGGGCATGGACTATCAGCGTGCCGCCAGCATCCTCGGCGTCGAGATCGGCACGGTGAAGTCGCGGGTGTTCCGCGCCCGCGAATGCCTGCGGCGCGAGCAGCTGATGCTCGAGCGGCCGACGCCGCGAGCATCGTGGCGTCCCGCGGCCTGAGCGCAGCGCCATGTCGGTCGAGCTCGTCGTGATCACGCCGGAGGAGATCAGCGCCTATGTCGACGGCGAGCTCTCCTCGGAAGGGCGGCGCGACGTCGCGGCCTGCGTGCGCGACGACGAGCGCGCCGCCTGCCTGCTGTCGGCCTGGCAGTGGCAACTCGGGCTGCTGCATGCGGCTTTTGGCCGAATCGCCGACGAGGCGCCGCCGGAAAGGCTGAAGCTCGCCCCCGCGGCGCGAGGTTCCATACCGGAACGCTAGCGCACGGGCGACGTTAGCGAACAGCGGGAACGAGCCAGGGCGGGGACGTGGCCGAGCTGAGCGAGCTGTTCGCCATCCGATGGGCGACAGGGACGGAAGTCACCCTTCAGGAGGCGATCATCCGCCTCGTGCTGGCGGTGGCGCTCAGCTCGGTGGTCGGGATCGATCGTGAGGTGCGCCACAAGCCGCTCGGCCTGCGCACCAACATGCTGGTGGCGCTGGGCGCCGCAAGCTTCAGCGTGATGGCGCTGCACCTGGTAGACCTGCTGCGCGACAGCCCGTCGGTGGTGCGGATCGACCCGGGGCGCGTCATGGAGGCGATCGTCGGCGCCATCGGCTTTCTCGGCGCGGCGGCGATCATCCAGGGACGCTTCGAGATCGTCGGCGCGACCACCGGCGCCAGCATCTGGGTGGTAGGGGCGCTCGGCATGGCCTGCGGCTTCGGCTTCTACGCGCTCGCCGTCACAATCGGCGTCATCGGCCTGCTGGTGCTGACCGTGCTGGGCCTGATCACCAGCCGTCTGAGCCAAAGGGGTGCCGCCGACAGCGACCCGGATTAGTCACCGCCTCGCAGGAGACGCCGGCAAGGAAGATGGCATGCCCAAACCGATCATCTGGGTCCTGGTGGCCGATGCCAGCCGCGCCCGCCTCTTCCGGGTGGAGCAGCCGCAGTTGGCCCTGCGCGCCGCGCTCGACGAAGAGCTGATCGGCAGCAATCTGCCAAGCCGCGAGATCGCCAGCGACCGCCCCGGCCGGACCTTCGACCGCGGCGGGCAGGGGCGGCACGCGATGGAGCCGCCGACCGATCCGGCGCGCTATGCCCAGGAGGTCTTCGCCCGTGACATCGGGCGGCTGCTTGACGAGAAGAGGAAGAGCCGCCTGTTCGAGCGGCTGGTCGTCGTGGCGCCGCCGCAGTTCCTCGGCGACCTGCGCGCCGCCATGCCGCAGCATCTGCGCGGCGCGGTCGGCGCCGAGGTCGCCAAGGACCTCTCGAAGCTGCCGCCGCACGAGCTGGAGGAGCACCTGCGCGACGTGCTCGAGGCGCTGTGGCCGCGCGGCCGGGTCTGAATCGCCGCCACCGCGCCGGCGTGCGGCCCCGTCGCAGCGGCGCCCGATCGGGCGTTGCCGAGCGCGTGCCCGTCGTGCAGAACGGCGACAACGTCGCCGCCGCGTCAACGCACGAGATGACGGCCGCTGCGCTGCGGCATATCATTCGTGACGGCGGCCGCGATCTCGGCAGGGTGGCGGCGCCGGTCAGGGAGCAACGCCGTTGAGCCATCTGCTGCGCTACGCCGTCAACCACGCGGTCGCGCCCCGCAAGAGCTTCGCCGAGCTGGTCGCGCTGACGCAGGCGCTCGGGCTCGACGCGGTGGAGATGCGCAACGATCTGCCTGCGACCGCGATCCTCGATGGCACCGACCCGGCGCAAATCCGCGACCAGGCGCAGGCCGGCGGCGTGCGCATCCTGTCGATCAATGCGCTGCAGCGCTTCAACGAGTGGAATACCGAGCGCGAGGTGCAGGCGCGGATGCTGGCGCGCTATGCGCAGGACTGCGGCGCCGCGATGGTCGTGCTGTGCCCGGTCAACGACGTGGCCTACCGGCTCGCCGAGAGCGAGCGGCTGAACGGCCTGCGCCTCGCGCTGCGGGCGCTGGCGCCGATCCTCGCCGATGCCGGCGTGATCGGCCTGGTCGAGCCGCTCGGCTTCCAGGAGAGCTCGCTGCGGCTGAAGAGCGAAGCCGTCGAGGCGATCGAGGATCAAGGCGTCGGCGACCGCTTTCGCATCGTGCACGACACGTTTCACCATTACCTGTCGGGCGAGCCGCACCTTTTGCCGGACTGGACCGGGCTCGTGCACCTCTCCGGCGTCGACGATCCGCACCTGCCGCTAAGCGGCATGCGCGACGCGCACCGCGGTCTGGTCGGCGCCGCCGATCGGCTCGGCAACATCGCTCAGATCATAGCGCTGCTGGCGGGCGGCTATGACGGCCGGTTCTCCTTCGAGCCGTTCGCCGCGAGCGTGCAGACCAGCCGCGACGTCGGCGGCGATCTCGCGCGCAGCATCCACTGGCTCGACGCCGAGCTTGCCAAGGCGCAGGTCTGAGCGAGGGTTCGGGATGGCCAAGAGGCTGGACGTGATCTGCATCGGCCGCTCCTCGGTCGACCTCTACGGCCAGCAGGTCGGCGGCCGGCTCGAGGAGATGGCGAGCTTCGCCAAATATGTCGGCGGCTGCCCGACCAACATCTCGATCGGCACGGCGCGCCTCGGCCTGAAGCCCGGCCTGATCACCGGCGTCGGCGACGAGCACATGGGCCGCTTCATCAAGGAGCAGGCGGCGGCCGAAGGCGTCGACATCAGCAACGTCAAGACCGACCCGACGCGGCTCACCTCGCTGGTCATCCTCGGCATCCGCGACCAGGAGACGTTCCCGCTGATCTTCTATCGCGAGAACTGCGCCGATGCCGGCCTCACCGAGGACGACATCGACGAAGCTTTCATCGCCTCGGCCAAGGCGGTGCTGGTGTCCGGCACGCACTTCTCCAGGCCAAACCTCGACGCGATGAGCAAGAAAGCGATGCGCCTGGCCAAAAAGCACGGCGGCCGCGTCGTCTTCGACGTCGACTACCGGCCGGTGCTGTGGGGGCTGACCGGCCACGGCCTGGGCGAGGAGCGCTTCGTCGAGAACCGCGACGTCAGCGCGCATCTGCAGACCATCGTGCCGCTATGCGACGTCGTCGTCGGCACCGAGGAGGAAATCCACATCGCCGGCGGCTCGACCGACACCCTCGCGGCCTGCCGGCGCATCCGCGAGCTCGCGCCGGACGCGCTGATCGTCGTCAAGCGTGGCCCGATGGGCTGCACCGTGTTCGACGGCGACATCCCCGACGACCTCGAGCAGGGCATCAAGGGGCCGGGCTTCCCGGTCGAGGTGTTCAACGTGCTCGGCGCGGGCGACGCCTTCATGAGCGGCTTCCTGCGCGGCTATCTGCGCGACGAGCCGATCGAGACCTGCTGCAAATACGCCAACGCCTGCGGCGCCTTCGCCGTGTCCCGGCACGGCTGCGCGCCGGCGATCCCGAGCTGGACCGAGCTGCAGTACTTCTTCGCGCATGGCTCGCGCGAGCACGCGCTGCGCCACGACGCCGGCCTCGAGCAGATCCACTGGTCGACCAACCGCACGCGCGAATGGCCGCAGCTCCTGGCGATGGCGTTCGATCACCGCGCCCAGCTCGAGGCGATGGCGGATGAGGCCGGGATCAGCCGCGAGCACATTCCCTACTTCAAGCAGCTGTGCCTGAAGGCGGCGCGGCAGGCGGCCGGCGGGCGAACGGACTTCGGCATCCTGCTGGACCGCAGGCTGGGCCGCGACGCGCTCGATGAGGCGACGGGCGATCGCATGTGGATCGGCCGGCCGATCGAGCTTCCCGGCTCGCTGCCGCTGCGTTTCGAGGGCGGCGCCGACGTCGGCTGCACGTTGCTCGAGTGGCCGGTCGCGCACTGCGTCAAGTGCCTCGTCTACTACCATCCGGACGATCCCGAGGCGCTCCGGGAGGAGCAGGAGGCGCAGCTGCTGCGCCTGTTCGAGGCGGCGCGCCGCACCGGCCACGAGCTGCTGCTGGAAGTCATCGCGAGCCGCTCGCGGGCGCCGGTCGACGAGCGTACGGTGGCGCGCGCGCTCGACCGGATCTACGGCATCGGCGTTTTCCCCGACTGGTGGAAGCTCGTCGATCCGGGCAGCCAGGCGGCATGGGAGGCGATCGCCGCGGCTATAGGGCGGCACGACCGCTATTGCCGCGGCGTGCTGCTGCTCGGCCTGGACGCGCCGCCGGCCGAGCTCGAGGCGAGCTTCGCCCGCGCCGCCCGGCAACCGGTCTGCAAGGGCTTCGCGATCGGGCGCACGATCTTTGGCGCGCCCGCGAAGGCCTGGATGGCGGGGGAGATCGACGACGGCACGGCCGTCGCGCGCATGGCCGAGACCTATGCCGGGCTGATCCGCGCGTGGGATCGGGCGCGCGGCCGCGCGGGCTCGAGTGGCGAGCAGGCGACCGCAGGTGCGGTCATGCGTGAGTAGGCGAGATGGTGAAGTTCGCAGTCCTCGGATGCGGCCGGATCGGCCGGATGCATGCGCTCAACCTCGCCCGCCATGCGCGGGCGGAGCTCGGCTGGGTGTTCGACGTGGCGGACAGTGCCGCTGCCGCCGTTGCCGAGGCGACCGGCGCCCGTCAGGCCCGCGACGTCGACGAGGTGCTGTCGGCAAAGGATGTCCAGGCGGTGCTGATCGCGTCGTCGACCAACACCCATCTCGATCTCTTGCAGCGTGCGGTCGAGGCCGGCAAGGAGGTGCTGTGCGAGAAGCCGATCGATCTCGACCTCGCCAAGGTCGACGCCTGCTGGCAGCGCATCAAGGAGCGCAACGCCACCATTATGACCGGCTTCAACCGCCGCTTCGACCCGTCCTTTCGGGCGCTGCGCGAGCGGCTGCGGCACGGCGAGGTCGGCAAGCTCGAGCAGCTGGTGATCACCAGCCGCGACCCCGGCCCGCCGCCGGTCGCCTATATCGAGGTCTCGGGCGGCATGTTCCGCGACATGACGATCCACGACTTCGACATGGCGCGCTACCTGATGGGCGAGGTCGTCTCGGTGTTCGCGCTGGGCGCCAACCTCGTCGACCCGGCGATCCGGAGCGCCGGCGACATCGACGCCGCGATGATCGTGCTGGAGAGCGCCGACGGGGCGCTCTGCCACATCAACAACAGCCGCCGCTGCGCCTACGGCTACGACCAGCGGATCGAGGCGTTCGGCGAGAAGGGCATGCTGCAGGCGGCGAACCAGCGGCCGACCACGGTCTCATTCTGGGGCGCCGCCGCGACCGAGGCGCGCGATCCCGTCCTGCACTTCTTCATCGAGCGCTACACGCCGGCCTATCTCGCCGAGATCGACCACTTCGTCGACTGCGTCGAGCAGGGCGGCGCACCCCTCGTGAGCTACCGCGACGGTCGCGAAGCGCTGCGCCTCGCCGACGCCGCGCTCGAAAGCATGCAGACCGGCCGCGTGGTCCGGCTCGACTAGGCTCCTTCGATCGGGAGAAGGCAAGATGGCCGATCTGCTGCTGAGGAACCATGCGCCCGACGCGCAGGGGCTGGTGCATCGGGTGACGCCGGAGAGCGCCGGCTGGGGGCATGTGGGCTTCGCGCTCTACCGCCTGCGGCCGGGCC
>DASUGG010000288.1:0-5064 GCA_036274135.1 Geminicoccaceae bacterium | reverse complement strand
CAAGGTCGCGATGATCAGGGCGCCGATCAGCGAGGCGAGCAGGTTGCCCTCGCCGCCGAACAGGCTGGTGCCGCCGATCACGACCGCCGCGATCGAATCGAGCTCGTAGCCGACGCCGCTCGCCGGCTGGCCGCTGCCGATCCGCGACGCCTCGGTCAGGCCGGCGACCGCCGCGGTCAGGCCGCTCACGGTGTAGATCAGGACGAGATAGCGGGCCACGTTGACGCCCGAGAACAGCGTCGCCTGCAGATTGCTGCCGATCGCGTAGGTGTAGCGGCCGAGCCGGGTGCGGCTCAGGACCACGAGGCCGATCGCGTACAGCCCGAGCGTGGTGATGGTCGGCACCGGCACGATGCCGGCGACGCGGCCCTGGCCCAGCACCTCGAAGCCGGGCGCCAGCTCGAACACCGGGATGCCGCTGGTGACGATCAGCGCATAGCCGCGCGCGATGCCCATCATGCCCAGCGTGGCGACGAAGGGCGGGATACCCAAGATGCCGACGGCCACGCCGTTCGCCGCCCCGAACACCGCACCGCAGGCCAGGCCGGCGAGGATGCCGGCGGCGAGGCCGTAGCCCGCCTCCATGACCAGCGAGGCCGTGACGCTCGAGGCGGCGAGCACCGCGCCGACCGAGAGGTCGATGCCGGCCGACAGGATGACGAAGGTCTGGCCGACGGCGATCAGCGCGATCACGGCGGCCTGGACGGTGATCTCGAACAGATTGTCGACGGTGAAGAAATAAGGCGACAGGCGCGACAGCACGAGCCACATCGCCAGCAGGATCGCGGCCATGAACATGGCCGGATTGTCGAGCAGCAGATCGAACAGCCGGCCCCATACGCGGCTTCCCGCCGGGCCGGCCTCTGCGGACGGCGAGGGAAGGTCGCGGGCGGCGTCACGATTGGCCAACGTCGTCTCCGCGATGGCCCGCCGCGCGGGCATGTTCTCCCGATGTCGGCCGCGCCGCCGGGTCGGCGTGCCCGACGGCCAGATGCATGACCCGCTCCTCGCTCGCCTCGTGCCGCGCCAGCCCGCCCGCGATACGTCCTTCGTGCATCACCAGGATGCGATCGCTCATGCGCAGCACCTCGGGCAGATCCGACGAGATCAGCAGCACCGCGCCGCCGCGCTCGCGCGTGAACTCGACCATGAGGCGATGCACGTCCTCCTTGGCGCCGACGTCGATGCCCTGGGTCGGCTCGTCGAGGAACAGGATGTTGGAGCGCGCCATCAGCCATTTGGCGAGCACGACCTTCTGCTGATTGCCACCGCTGAGGTAGCGCACCTTGCGCTCGAGCGCCGGCGGCTGGATGTTGAGCTCGCGCACGAAGCGCCGGCTCGCCGCCCGCTCCCGGCCGGGGCTGAAGAACAGGCCGCCCAGCGCGTCGAACTGGCGAAGCGAAGGCAGGGTCGTGTTGGCCTGGATCGACATGGTCATCAGCAGGCCGCTGCCCAGCCGGTCGTCGGTGACGAAGCCGATGCCGCGCGCGACCGCGTCGCCGGGCCGGCGGATGCGTACCGGCTCGCCGCGCACCCATATCTGCCCGGCATCGATGCGATCGGCGCCGAAGATGGCGCGGGCCAGCTCGGTCCTGCCGGAGCCGACCAGGCCCGCGAAGGCCAGGATCTCGCCCTGGTGCAGGCGAAAGCCGATGTCGTGCAGCACGCCCGCGCGGCTCAGGCCTTCGACCCGCAGCACCTCGCGATCGGACCCCGACGTCTCCGGCAGCGAGGCGAGCACGAGATCGCGGCCGACCATCATGCTGATCAGACGTGACAGCTCGATCGCGCCGACCTCGTGCGTCGCGACGGTGCGGCCGTCGCGCAGCACCGTGACGCGGTCGCCGATCTCGGCGACCTCCTCAAGCCGGTGCGAGATGTAGATCACCGCGCGGCCCTCGGCCTTGAGCGTGCGGATGATCGCGAACAGCCGCCTGGTCTCACGATCGGTGAGCGCCGAGGTCGGCTCGTCCATGATCACGATCTGCGCATCCAGGCTCAGCGCCTTGGCGATCTCCACCATCTGCCGCTGCGCGACGCTCAGCCTCTTGACCGGCGTGTTGGGTGCGACCTCGAGCCCGACCCGCATCAGGGCGTCGCGGCTCATCTGCCGCATCCGGCGCGCGTCGATGGTGCCCCAGCGGGTCAGCGGCTCCCGCCCCAGGAACAGATTCTCGGCGACGGTGAGGTCCGGCGCCTGGCTGAAGGTCTGATAGATGATGCTGATGCCGAGCGACTGGGCGTGCCGCGGATTGCGCGGCTCGATCGGCTGGCCGTCGATCAGGACCTGGCCCTGGTCGCGCTGATAGGCCCCGCTCAGGATCTTCATCAGGGTCGACTTGCCGGCGCCGTTCTCGCCGAGCAGAACGTGGACCTCGCCGCGCCGCACCTCGAAGTCGACGTGGTCCAGCGCGCGGACGCCGGGAAACTGCTTCGAGACGGCGCGCACCGCGATGGCGGGCGGCCTCCCCGCGGCAGTGTGGGAACCAACCTGGGTCACCGGATGTCCTGCCCCCTCGGCGGCATCCGACGGCGCTGAATCGGAGCGACGGCAACGCGCCATCTCGGTGCGCTGTTCTGGCGCACCGGTTGCGTCGTGACGGTTTCGGCCTCGCTCAAGCTAGAGCGGGTTTTTCAACCGGAGTCAACGGCGTCGGCGCGGCGATCGGCGACAGCATCTGGTCAGGCCGCGGCCGCTGTGATTGACTGTGGGCCCGCGGATCCGATCCGGCCTTCGCGACGCGTCCAGGAGTGCGACCATGCTCGATGAACGGGAGAACTATTCGCTCGAGGAGATGGACCGGCAGAGCCTGTTCCATCCGCTGACCTCGATCGCCGCGCACATGAAGAGCGGCCCCCTGATCGTCGAGAAGGCCAGCGGCGTACGCATCAAGGACCACCGCGGTCGCGACATGATCGACTGCGGCGCCGGCCTGTGGTGCGTCAACATCGGCTATGGCCGGCCCGAGATCGCCGAGGCCGCCGCCAAGGCGATCGAGAACCTGAACTACTACCACATCTTCGGCGGCTCCTCGACCGAGCCGATCATCCGGCTGGCCGACCGCGTCCTGAGCCTGTTTCGCGAGCAGGCCGGCGCCGGCCATCTCGCCCGGGTGTTCTTCGGCACCTCCGGCTCGGACGCCAACGACACCAACGTCAAGCTGGTGCGCTATTACAACAACCTGCTCGGCCGGCCGCAGAAGAAGAAGATCATCTCGCGCGAGGGCAGCTACCACGGCCTCACCGCGGTCGCAGGGAGCCTTACCGGCATCGCGTCCTACCACAAGGCGTTCGACCTGCCGCTGCCCGGCATCCTGCATACCTCGTGCCCGCACTGGTATCGCTTCGCGCGCCCGGGCGAGAGCGAGGCGGCGTTCTGCGACCGCATGATCGCCGAGCTGGAGGCGATCATCGAGCGCGAAGGCCCCGACACCGTCGCCGCGTTCATCGCCGAGCCGATCATGGGCACGGGCGGCGTGCTGCTGCCGCCCGAGGGCTACTTCGCGCGCGTCCAGGAGGTGCTGCAAAAGCACGACATCCTGTTCATCGCCGACGAGGTGATCACCGGCTTCGGCCGCACCGGCCAGTGGTTCGCGACCGGGCTGTACGACCTGAAGCCCGACATCGTGACCCTCGCCAAGGGAATCACCAGCGCCTACTTCCCGGTCTCGGCCTCGGTCATCTCGAAGAAGATCTGGGACGTGCTGGAGAGCGCCTCGCCCGAATACGGGCCGGTGATGCACGGCTTCACCTATTCCGGCCACCCGGTCGGCGGCGCCGTCGGGCTCGCCAATCTCGAGATCATGGAGCGCGAGGGGCTGGTCGAGAACTCGGCGCGGCAGGGGGCGTACCTGCTCGGCCGGCTGCGCGAGACGATCGGCGATCACCCGCATATCGGCGACGTGCGCGGCGTCGGGCTGATCATCGCCGTGGAGTTCATCGCCGACAAGGAGAAGCGGCGGCCGTTCGACCCCAAGGCGAACGTGCACCGCATCGTCGCGGCGAAGGCGCTCGAGCGTCAGGTGATGGTCCGGCCGCTGCCGTTCATCGAGGTGATTCCGTTCTCGCCGCCGCTCTGCATCACGCAGGCCGAATGCGACGAGGCGGTCGAGCGCTTCGCCGGCGCGCTCGACGAGGCGACGCCCGACCTGCGGCGCCTCGCCAAGGAGGCCGCATAGCACGAGCCGAGGCCTCGCCGGGCGGGCCGGCAGTTCTTCGGCATCCACGCGTCGAATCACGGGCGGATCGTCATCTTCGCCGGCGGCATCCCGTTGCGGCGCGACGGGACGATCGTCGGCGCGATCGGGGTGAGCGGCGGCATCGACGGCCAGGATCAGGCCGTCGCCACGGCCGGCGCAGCGGTGTTCGCAGACTGAACGCGGCAAAGCCGGTCCAGGACGGGACCGGTTCCGCAGTCCGCCGCCAGGACGCCGGGCGGCGCCGCCCGCTGCGCACCGCCTCCCGTCGCGCCGCGCGCGAACGGCGAAAGCGGCATGCAATTGTTGCCTTTAGGGCGACAACTCAATAAACAGCCGCAACCATGGCGCGCGGTCCGTCCAAGCCCGAGGCGGTCGCCGTGCTCGACGTCGGCAAGACCAACGTCAAGCTCTTGGCGATCGCGCCCGACGGCAAGATCCTGTCGAGCCGTTCGGCCCCGAACGCCGTGCGCCGGGGCGAGCCCTACCCGCATTGCGACACCGAGCACCTCTGGCGCTGGATGATGGCGGCGCTCGCCGACCTCGGCGAGGCCTTCGCGATCGCGGCGATCGTGCCGACCGCCTACGGCTCGACCGCGGCGCTGGTGGCCGGCGACGCGCTGGTGCTGCCGATCATGGACTACGAGGCCGAGCCGCCGCCGGCGATCGCCGCGGCCTATGCCGAGATGGCGCCCTGGTTCGAGGAGTGCTGCTGCCCGATCCATCCGGCCGGGCTGACGCTCGCGCGCCAGCTGTTCTGGCAGAGCCGCGCCTTCCCCGAGGAGTTTCGCCGCGCCCGCTGGATCCTGCCGTTTGCGCAGTACTGGGCGTGGGGCCTGTGCGGCGTGCCGGCCAGCGAGGTGACCTC
>DASUGG010000287.1:0-10864 GCA_036274135.1 Geminicoccaceae bacterium | reverse complement strand
CAAGGATGACGGGCGGCCCGAAGGCCACTGAGGATGATGGAGATGCTCGAGGTCCCGCTGATCCTGTTCCTGACGATCGTCGCGCCGATCTGGATCATCGCGCATTACGTCACGCGCTGGCGGATGGCCAAGACGCTGTCGCCCGAGGACGAGAGGCAGTTCGGCGATCTGTGGCAGATCGCCGAACGCATGGAGGAGCGCATCCACAACCTGGAGCGCATCCTCGATCGCGAGATGACCGGCGAGGACGCCGGCGCGACGCGTGCGACGCCCGACAGGGCAGCGGAGGGCGGCCGATGACCCACGAGCGGATCCATCCCGAGTCGAGCTGGCGACGGCTCTATCGCAACCCGCGGCGCGGCTGGATAGCCGGCGTCTGCGCCGGGCTCGCCGACTATTTCGGCGTCGGCGCCTGCCTGATCCGCTTCCTGGTGCTGGTCAGCCTCGTGATCTTCACCGTGCCGACCTTCATCGCCTATGTGGTCGCGGCGTTCCTTCTCGAGCGCCGGCCCGAGCAGATGCAGGCGAGCCGCGAGGAGGAGGCGTTCTGGCGCTCGGTCAGGCTCGAGCCGAGCCGCACGGCGCGCGATCTGGCGCGCAAGTTCCAGGACATGGAGCGGCGCCTGCGCGCCGCCGAGGCGAAGGTCACCTCGAGCGAGTTCAAGCTGCGCCGCCAGTTTCGCGATCTCGAGCGCGGCTCCTGAGCTGCTACCCTGCGGTACGCCGCGTCCTCGGTCGCATCGGATGCGCGGTGGCAATCGCGCCCGCGAGATGGCATGGTTGACCCTCGGTAAAGGACCACCATCGGGACGGAACCGCGCCGCCGTGATCATCTATGTCTGCGGCCTGCTGGACCTCGCGAGCCACATTCGGGCGGTCAATCCCAGCCACCTGGTGTCGCTGGTGACCGACGAGGAGCAGCCGGCGACGCCGGCCGGCATGCTCGTCGAGCGTCATCTGCGGGTGGTCATCCACGACATCAACGAGCCGCTGGACGGCCACATCCTGGCGGACGCGCAGCACATCGCCGGGCTGATCTCGTTCGTGCGCACCTGGCCGGACACGCAGGCGCCGATGCTGATCCACTGCATGGCCGGGATCAGCCGCTCGATGGCGGCGGCCCTGATTGCGCTGGTGACCAAGGCGGGCGGCCGCGAGCTCGAAGCGGCCGAGCGGCTGCGCCGCGCCGCGCCGCACGCCTTTCCCAACCGCCGCATGATCGCGCTCGCCGACGAGCTCCTGCGCTGCGAGGGCCGCCTGATCGCGGCGCGCGAGGCCATGGGGCCGCCGCGCCTGACCTTGAGCGGCCCGCTGGTCGAGCTGCCGCTGCTGCGCTGAGATCGAGCCACCCGCTCGGCCGACGCGTCGCCCTGGACCGGCGCCGGCGGGGCCGCTATGCCTGCGGGCAGCAAGGCCCGGTGGGCCAGGGGGGAAAGATGGCCAAGGCGATCCACATGATGGTGCGGGTGCTCGACGAGGCGCGCTCGCTCGACTTCTACCGCCAGGCGTTCGGGCTCGAGGTGGCCGATCGTTTCGACTTCGACACCTTCGTCCTGATCTATCTGCGCAATCCCGAGAACGACTTCGAGATCGAGCTCACCGTCAACAAGGGACGCAAGGAGCCCTACCAGCACGCCGACGGCTACGGCCACGTCGCCTTCGCGGTCGACGACCTCGACGGCGAGCAGCGCCGCCTGCGCGCGGCCGGGCTCGCGCCCGGCGACATCAAGGAGTTCTTCCGCGACGGCGCGCTGATGGCGCGCTTCTTCTTCATCCAGGATCCGGACGGCTACAAGATCGAGGTGCTGCAGCGCCACGGTCGCTACCGCTAGGCGGCGCCGGCCGAGCTCGGGAGGCGGCCTTGTTGCCGGCCGCCGTCGCCTTAGTTCTCCCGTAACGCGGTTGTCATCGCCGCGTGCTACGAGACCGGGATGATGTCGTCGCTCCATGCCGCTCGACCGACGCCGCGCGCGACGGCAGGCCGCCAGGCCGCGCTCGAGCGCGCCGCGCGCCACTACGACGGCGGCGCCTTCCTCGGCGAGCTCGCCCGCCTCGTCGCGGTGCCGACCGAGAGCGAGAAGCCGCGCGGCGCTCCGTATCTCGCCTTCTATCTGACCGAGCACATGCGGCCGATGCTCGAGAAGATGGGCTTCGTCTGCGAGGTGCTGGTCAATCCGGCGCTCGGCGGCCCGACGCTGCTGGCGGAGCGCGTCGAGGATCCGGATCTGCCGAGCGTGCTGATCTACGGCCACGGCGACGTCGTGCGCGGCCTCGAGGGCGAGTGGAGCGACGGGCTCGGCCCCTGGCGCCTGGTCGAGCGCATGGGCCGGATCTACGGCCGCGGCGTCGCCGACAACAAGGGCCAGCACCTGATCAGCCTCGCGGCGCTGCGCAGCGTGCTCGTCGAGCGCGGCCGCCTCGGCTTCAACGCCAAGTTCCTGCTCGAGACCGGCGGCGAGATCGGCTCGCCCGGCCTGCGCGAGATCTGCAGCCGGCACCGCGACCGGCTCGCCGCCGACCTGCTGCTGGCCTCGGCCGGCACGCGGCTCGAGCCGGGCCGGCCGACCCTCTATCTCGGCAGCCGCGGCGTGCTCGATCTCGATCTGGTGGTCGATCTGCGCGAGCGCGGCCAGCATGCCGGCAACTGGGGCGGCCTGCTCGCCAATCCGGCGGTCCTGCTCGCGCATGCCGTGGCGACGATCATCTCGGCGAACGGCGCGATCCGAGTGCCGGCGCTGCGGCCGCGCGCGATCGCCCCGGCCCTGCGCCGGCGGCTCGGCGAGACGCCGCTCGTGCCGGTCATTGGCGAGCCCGCGATCGATGCGCATTGGGGCGAGCCCGGCCTCGCGCCGGTCGAGAAGCTGCTGGGCTGGAACAGCTTCGAGGTGCTCGCCTGGAGCGCCGGCAGCCCGCGCAACCCGCTCAACGTGATCCCGCCGCGCGCCTCGGCGCACTGCCAGATCCGCTATACCGTTGACAGCGACCCGAGCGGCTTCCTGCCGGCGATCCGGCAGACGCTCGACGAGGCCGGGCTGCAAGCGGTGCAGGTGCGTACGACCGATCGGCCGCCGATGCCGGCGACCCGCACCGAGCCCGACCATCACTGGGTGACCTTCGCCCGTCGCTCGGTCGAGCGGACGTCCGGCGCGGCGCCGGCGATCCTGCCCAATCTCGGCGGCTTGCTACCCAACGACTGCTTCACCGACCTGTTGGGCCTGCCGACCGTCTGGGTGGCGCACGCCCATCGCGGCAGCGGTCAGCACGCCGCCAACGAGCATGTTTTGCCCGAGCTTCTGCGCGAGGGGATGCAGATCATGGCCGGGCTGTTCTGGGATCTCGGCGAGACCAGCGGCCCGGCGGCCGGCTGAGCCCCATCCGGCGGCCTCAGGCCGGCGCCGCGGCGCCGGCGCGATGGTCGCGTAGGGCCGCCTCGAGCGCATCCGCCAGTTCGACCCGCTCCGCCAGCGTCAGGAAGGCGCCGATCACCACCTGGCGGCCGTGCGAGCGCAGCACCAGTCGCCGGTCGTGCCTGCCGACCTGCTCGAGCGAGACGCGCACCCAGTACGGCTCGAAGCGCCAGGACTGCGAGCGTCCGTCCGGCTCCAGCCGGCGCACGGTCAGCCCGTCGCCGTCGAGGCGCACGAACTCGGCGCGCCGCGCCCGGCGGTAGTTCCAGCGGAAGGCGAGGTAGAGCAGCAGCAGGTCGAGGCCGAAGAAGCCGGTGACCGGCCACGCGCCGATCATGATGAAGCCGGCGCCGACCGCGGCGCTGATCAGCGCGATCGCCGCCATCAGCACGGCGAAGCCCGCAGGCCCCAACGAGCAGTTGGGATAGAGCACGACGTCGAGCCGTGCCGGCGGCGCAGGCAGAGCCTTTTCCATGATCCGAACACTGATACACTCGCGCCGCTAGGACCGCCACCGCCATTCGCGGGCCGCCGCCCGAGATCGCCATGACGCCACGCCAGATCGCCACGTTCTTCCGCCGCCTCGCCGCGCAAGATCCGGCGCCGCGCACCGAGCTCACCTACTGCAGCCCCTATACCCTGCTGGTCGCGGTGATCCTGTCGGCGCAGGCGACCGACGTCGGCGTCAACAAGGCGACGCGCGAGCTGTTCAAGGTCGCGTCCGACCCGCGCGCGATGGTCGCGCTGGGCGAGGCCGGCCTGCAGCAGTACATCAAGAGCATCGGCCTCTACCGCAACAAGGCCAAGGCGATCATCGCGATGAGCCGGATCCTGCTCGAGCGCCACGGCGGGCAGGTGCCCGATGA
This sequence comes from Geminicoccaceae bacterium, assembly GCA_036274135.1. Lineage (GTDB taxonomy): Bacteria > Pseudomonadota > Alphaproteobacteria > Geminicoccales > Geminicoccaceae > DASUGG01. The sequence goes on along the minus strand of DASUGG010000287.1, from coordinate 6,591 downwards.
TCGCGCGGCGCTGGAGGAGCTGCCGGGGGTCGGGCGCAAGACCGCGAGCGTGGTGCTCAACGGCGCGTTCGGCAAGCCGACCATCGCGGTCGACACGCACGTGTTCCGGGTCGCCAACCGCACCGGCCTGGCGCCCGGCAAGACCCCGCGCGAGGTCGAGGAGAAGCTGGAGGCATGCGTGCCGCGCAAATACGCCCGCTACGCCCATCACTGGCTGATCCTGCACGGCCGCTACGTCTGTAAGGCGCGGCGGCCCGACTGCCCGCGCTGCGCCGTCTCGGACCTCTGCGCCTATCCCGACAAGACCGCGCCGGGGCTCGCCTGAGGCGATCCGGAGACTGCCGGGCGACCCGTCGCCGTCGTCGCGGCGCGCGTGACCGAGACCTGTCCGTATGCAAGCACACAGTTGCGTGAAAGCAACATCTCAGCTGTACCCAAAAAGGCCACACGGTTCGAGGAATCAATCTCTTAAGTTCTCGTATTGAGAAACGGCTGGAATGACTTGCGCGGCTGTTGAAAAACGTTGAAGTTTTACGTGAACCGACCTAACCTCCGATTGACAGGTGGCGCCTCGCCAGGACGCTGCCAGAAAAAAGAGCGCTGCATGGAATCGATGGTGGATGGTCGCGCCCTGACCGCGGGTGACCGCGGCACGGGAGCGCGCGCGACAATAGCGGGAAGCACGCTTCACGACCACACCGCGGCGATCGTCGACCGTCGCGGCATCGACCCGCTCGTCGGCCGATGGCGCAGGGCGGCACCGGGCCAGGCGGCGCACGAGTCCTTCCCTGCGGATAGCCAGGTGGGCCTGCGCAACGGCCTCGCCGACGCCCGCTCGCTCGACGCCATCGAGCGTCTCGACCACAGCTCGGTATCGGGCGCGGAGCTCCTGGAGCTCCTGCTCTGCTTCGGCAAATGCGGGCCGGCCGCGGGCCGCATCGCCCGCGATCTGATCGGCCATTTCGGCAGCGTCGGCGCGGTGCTCGCGGCGCAGCCGAGCCGTCTCGCCGAGTGGCTGGAGGGCGATCAGGCCTCGGTCTTCCTGCTCAAGATCGTCCGCGTCGCCGTCAAGACGACGCTGCGCGAGCCGCTGGAGGACCGGCCGGTGATCGGTTCCGCGTCGGCGCTGATGGACTACCTGTCGGTGACCATGCGCCACGAGCCGATCGAGGCGACCCGGGTGCTGTTCCTCGACCGCAAGAACGCCCTGATCAAGGACGAGATCCTGCATCGCGGCACGATCGACCACACGCCGCTCTATCCGCGTGAGGTGGTGCGGCGCGTGATCGAGACGGGCGCGGCGGCGATCATCCTCGTCCACAACCACCCGAGCGGCGATCCGAGCCCGTCGCAGGCCGACATCGCCATGACCAAGGAGCTGATGGCCGCCCTCGGCACGATCGGCGGGGTCCTGCATGATCACGTCATCGTCGGCCGCAACCGCGAGCTCAGCTTCCGCAAGTCCGGCCTCATCTGACCGAGAGCCCGCGATGACCGCCCCGCCACTCGCGCGTGATCCGGTCTGAGAGCCGGTTTCGGAGGGACAACGGACATGTCCACCCCAGCGATCGTCCTGATGACCGATCCCTCGCGCTGCAACCTCGGCGACGTGCAGTATCTCATGCAGGCGCTGCTGGAGATGCAGAAGATGGGCGAATACGCCGCGCCGCAGGCATTCTGCGACCACCCGGCGGCGGCCAGGGACTTCGTCGACGTCTACGCCGACGCCTATCCGCGCCTCGTCCTCGAGGATGACGCCATTCCGACGCCCGACCACCTGCAATCGCTGGTCACCAACGGCCAGATCGGCGCGCTCGAGCAAGCGCCCGAGCTCACGCCGGCCGGCCTGCCGCGGCCCGAGCAGAACGGCACCGGCAGCTTCCCGATCGTCGTGCTGACCCTGGGCAGCCCGCAGGTGCTGCTCGACGCGCTGCAGCAGGCGCCGACCATGCGCGAGAGCGTCCGCCTGATCGACATCGTGCCGGACAGCGATCCGACCCCGGTGCCGATCGCCGATGCGGTGGCGGTGCGGGGCCTCGACGGCGAATCGTGGCAGCACGACGGCTCGGCCGTGCAGCAGCCGGAGCTCGAGCAGATCGAAGCCGCCTCCAGCACCGATTTCAAGGCCGTGGCGCTGCATGACGAACAGATGAGCCTCGACGTCGTCGAGACCGCCGCGGCGCCGCACGCCGCGCCTGCGCTGCCGGAGCCGGACGCGCACCAGCCGGCCACCATCGCGCCGGTGATGCCGATGCCGGCGGCGCCGGCAGCCCCGCCGACGCCGATGGCCACGCTCGAGCCGGCGCTGCCGGAGACCGCCGTGGCTGCCCCCGCCGAGCCGGCGCCCGAGGCACAGAGCCAGACCGCCCCGACCTGGCCGACCACGCCGCTGCCGCTCGAGCCGACCATGCCGGCCGCCGAGCCGGAGGCGCCGGCTCCCGACGGCGTGGCGGACATCGGCGACGACGCGCCGGATCGGCCGCAAAGCGCGGACCAGAACGGCGGCCCGAAGGGCAATGCCGGCGGCAAGGACAAGCCCGGCGACAAGGGCCACGGCGCCGCCGACCACGATGCCGACGATGGCGACGACGGCTTCGGCGCCGGTCACCACGGCGAGCAGGCCGGCAAGGGCCAAGCGCCCGCGCACGCCCGTGCCGCCGCCGACCATGACGTCCGCTACCCACCGGTCGGCAGCCTGCTCGCCAGCGCCGACGTCGTCTATCCCGAGCACGATCGCGGCGGAGCGCACGGCATGCTGCGCGAACTCGCCGCCGTGCTGCTCGACGACGGCATCATCGACCACGGCCTGCTCGATGCCGACGCGACCGCCGATGCCCCGGCGCCGCATCATGACCCGGGCTTCCAGGTGGTCGCGCAGCGGGACGCGATTCTGACCGTGCACGGCGACCGCGACGCTGCGGCCGTGATCGACGATTTCCACGGCGGCTTCGATCAGGACGGCCACGATGCGCTCGTGGATTCCGCCGGCACCCTGCCGCAGCACGACGCTGACTTGTAACGACACGAGGGCGGGATCAGGCGTCCATACTGAACAAAGAAACCACCATGGCAGACAGCTCCGCTACTTCCCGTGACGCTGCCCGATTTAATACGCCCATCGGCAAGGTCTTGCGCCGACTGCGGCGGGTGTTCATCGTCAGTATCGTTTTCAGCTTCGCCGTCAATCTAATGATCCTGGTCTCGCCGCTCTACATGATGCAGATCTACAACCGCGTGCTGCCGGCGCGAAGCGAGTCGACGCTGATCATGCTGACCGCCCTGGTCGTCTTCGCGCTTGCGGCGCTGGCGATCCTGGATGCCGTCCGTGCGCTGGTCTTCGTCCGGGTCGGCGGGGCCGTCGAGCGCGACCTCAACGAGATCGTGATCGACAGCTCCTTCGCCAACATGCTGCAGAACTACAGCACCTCCTACGACCACGCCCTGCGGGATTTCGACACGATCCGCCATTTCGTCTGGAGCGCCATGCCCGGCCATCTGCTGGACATGCTGTGGGTGCCGCTGTTCGTCGCCTGCGTCTTTCTTCTGCATCCGATCCTGGGACTGGTGGCCCTGGGCGGCGCCGGTGGTCTTATCGGCTTCGGCCTGCTGCACAACTGGGCGACCCGGTCGCAGCTGCAGGAGGCCGGCCGCCTGAGCCGCAATCTGAGCAGCGTCGTCGAGCGCAGCATGCGGCACGGCCAGACCCTGCAGGCCATGGGCATGCTGGAGCACTTCAAGCGGCGCTGGATCCGCGAGCGCGGCGAGCTGATCCAGCTGCAGGCCAAGGCCGCCGACCGGACCGGCATCTTCGCCGGGGTCACCAAGTCGGTGCGCATCCTGCTGCAGACCGCGCTGCTCGGGGTCGGCGCGCTGCTGGCGATCAACGACCAGGTCAGCGCCGGCGTGATCGTCGCCGCCTCGATGCTGATGAGCCGGGCGCTGGCGCCGGTCGAGGCGACGATCGGCGGCTGGCGCCAGTGCCTCGCGGCGCACGGCGCCTTCCTGCGGCTCAACCGTCTGCTCGCGGCCTCGCCGGCGCCGCCGCGCCGGATGCGGCTGCCGGCGCCGCGCGGCGCGCTGCAGCTCGAGGATGTGGTGGTGTGGCCGGCTGGCAGCAGCGAGCCGACCCTGCGCAAGGTGAGCTTCAGCCTGAGGGCCGGCGAGGCGCTTGGCGTGGTCGGCAGCAGCGGCTCGGGCAAGTCGACCCTGGCGCGGGTGGCGATCGGCGCGTGGCGACCGCATTCCGGCAAGGTCCGCCTCGACGGCGCCGACATCGACAACTACAGCCGCGAGGACCTCGGGCCCTATCTCGGCTACCTGCCGCAGGAGGTCGAGCTGTTCGAGGGCACGGTCGCCGAGAACATCGCCCGCTTCGGCGATCTCGACGCGGTGAGCGTGGTCGAGGCGGCGCGCCGCGCCGGCGTCCACGAGATGATCCTCGGCCTGCCGGACGGCTACGAGACCCAGCTGGGGCCGCAGGGCTGCGTGCTCTCCGGCGGGCAGCGGCAGCGGATCGGGCTCGCTCGGGCGCTCTATCGCAGCCCCGTCCTGGTCGTCCTCGACGAGCCGAACGCCAATCTCGACAGCGCCGGCGAGGAGGCCCTGATCGCCGCCGTGCGGACGCTCAAGAGCCTGGGCTCGACGGTGATCCTGATCTCGCACCGGCCCAAGGTGCTGCGCGACGTCGACCATCTGCTGCTGCTCAAGGCGGGCACGCCGGCGGTCATGCGCTCGCGCGACGACCTGCGCAGCGAGGTGGCGAGCGCCGGCAAGGCGCCCCTGCGCTGGGCGGAGGCGCGGTGAGCAACGTCCTGCCGTTCGCGCCGCCGCGGCCGCCGCAGCCCGAGCGCCAGCCGCCGCCCTACCCGACCAACCTGCGGCTGGTGCTGATGTGCGGCTGGCTGGTGATCGGCGGCGTGTTCGGCGGCTTCGGCACCTGGGCGACGGTGGCGCCGCTCAGCAGCGCGGCGATCGCGCCGGGCATCGTCGTGGTCGACTCCAACCGCAAGTCCGTGCAGCACCTCGAGGGCGGCGTGATCCGCGAGATCCTGGTGCGCGACGGCGACGTCGTCGAGCAGGGCCAGGTGCTGCTGCGGCTCGACGGCGCGAGCATCCGCGCGGCGATGGCGGCGCTCGAGCCGATGCTGCAGACCAACCGCGCCTATCACGCCCGCCTGATCGCCGAGCGCGACGATCTCGCCGAGGTCGCGTTCCCCGACGACCTTTTGAGCGGGACCAAGACCGATCCCAAGGTCGAGCACATCCTGGCCGGCCAGCGCCGCATCTTTACGACCCGGCGCAACGCGCTCACCGGCGAGGTCGAGCTGAACGCCAATCGCCTGGCGCAAAGCCGCCACCGGCTCGACGGTCTCGAGCAGCGCCAGATCGTGAAGCAGGAAGAGCTGGAGCTCGTCGCGCAGGATCTCAACGCGCAACGCGCGCTGTTCAAGCAGGGCTACACCACGCGCAAGAACCTGAACGCGACCGAGCGTGCCCTGCACGAGCTCGAGGCCGAGACCGCCGACCTCGCCTCCAAGATCGACGAGGCCAACCGGCTGATCGAGCGCTACGAGCTCGAGGGCGAGCAGATCCGCAAGAACTTCGTCGAGCAGGTCGAGAACGAGCTGTATCAGGTCGAGCAGGAAGGCTACGAGCTGACCCAGCGCATGCGCGGGGTGCAGGACCAGAACGACCGGCTGGACGTACGCGCGCCGGTGGCCGGCGTGGTGGTCAACATGGTGGCGCACACCGTCGGCGGCGTCGTCGCGCCCGGCAGCCGCATCCTCGACATCGTGCCGCAGGACGACCGCCTGCTGATCGAGGCGCAGGTGCAGCCGACCGACATCGACGGCGTGCGGCCCGGCCTGCAGGCCGACATCCGCTTCCCCGCCTTCGAGCGGTTCGACGTGCCGCACATCACCGGCCACGTGACCATGGTCTCGGCCGACCGCATCGTCAACGACCGGACGGGCTCGAGCCACTTCGTGGTGCGCGCCCAGGTCGACGACGGCCAGCTCGGCAAGGTCGGCAGCCTCAGGCTGGTGCCGGGCATGCCGGCGCAGGTCATCATCAACAAGGGCGAGGGAACGCTGCTCGGCTACCTCACCGCGCCGGTCGCGCGGGTCTTCTGGACCGCCTTTCGCGAGTAGGCCGGCGGCGGCAGCGCCGCAGGCCGCATTGACCGCCGGGCGACAAGAGCGCACCTTCCGCCGGGCGTCGAGGGCCGCCAGGATCGGCGGGCCCGAGCGAGCTGGACACGGCCATGAAGGCGGCGGTCTGTCGCGCGTTCAAGCAGCCCCTGGCGATCGAGCAGGTGCATCTCGCCGAGCCGGCGCTTGGCGAGGCGAAGGTGCGGATCGCCGCCTGCGCCATCTGCCACAGCGACATCCTGTTCATCGAGGGCGCATGGGGCGGCGAACTGCCGGCGATATTTGGCCACGAGGCGGCCGGGATCGTCGAGGCGGTCGGCGCCGGCGTCGAGGAGGTCGCGCCGGGCGACCACGTCGTGGTCACGCTGCTGCGCTCCTGTGGCCGCTGCCGCTCCTGCTGCCGCGGCGAGCAGGCGCTGTGCGAGACCCGCCTGCCGCTCGA
>DASUGG010000286.1:0-2835 GCA_036274135.1 Geminicoccaceae bacterium | reverse complement strand
CACGACGGGACGCGCACCGCCGCGCCGTAGCTCTTGTCAGAATAGATAGCATGCTAATATAAAGGCTGCTTACCATTAGCCGCGACATGCCGGGATGGATCCGCGCGAGGCCTTCGCTCTCGAGTTAGGACGGGTGAGCCGGCGCTGGCGCACGCGCCTCGACGAGCGCCTCAAGGTCACCGGTCTGACGCAGGCGCGCTGGAGCACGCTGCTGCACCTCGCGCGCGGCGAACGCTGCATGACCCAGCGCGAACTCGCCGAGCGCGTCGGCATCGAGGGGCCGACCATGGTCCGGCTGCTCGATGCGCTCGAGGCGCAGGGGCTGATCGAGCGGCTGCCAGTCGAGGGCGACCGGCGCGCCAAGCACATCCGCCTGACCGAAGCGGCGCAGCCGCTGCTGCGCGAGATCAACCGCATCGCCGCCGACCTGCGGCGCGAGATCCTAGCCGATCTGTCAAAGGACGACCTGCAGACATGCCTGACGGTGCTGCGAAGCATCGGCGACCGGCTCGAGAGGCCATGACATGAGCGCGGTCACCATCGACGACGAGATGAAGAAGGCCTCGTTCGAAGGCGAGGTCGGCACGGCCCCGCCGCGCAGCACCGCCGCGTGGCGTCCCCGGGGGCGCCTGCTGCTGCGCTTCGGCGCGATCGGGCTGCTGTTCGTCATCGCCGCGCTGGTGCTCGGCCACTGGCTGATGGACCGCTGGACGCACGTCTACGTCAACGATTCGCGCATCGCCGCCGACATCGTCACCCTGAGCAGCGAGGTCGAGGGCCGGATCACCGCGATCGCGGTGGTGGCCGGCGATCGCGTCGCCCAGGGCGATCTGCTGGTCGCGATCGACCGCCGGCAGGCCGAGCTCGAGCTGCACCGCATCGACGCCGACATCGCCCGGATCGAGGCGACGCAGAGCGAGCTGCGGGCGCAGCAGGACATGATCCGCAAGGAGGTCTCGAGCAAGCTCGCGGCGGACAAGGCGGCGGTCGCGGCCGGCGAGGCGGACCATCGCGCGGCCGAGGCCGAGCTGGAGCGGGCGCGCAGCGAATACGAACGGGTGCAGTCCCTGTTCGAACGCAAGGTGGTCGCCTCGCAGCGGCTCGAGGAAGCCCAGGCGCGGTTCACGAGCGCGCAGCAGCAGGAACTCCACACCGCCGCCGAGATCGACCGGGCGCGCGCCAATCTGGCCATGACCGAGGCCGGGCAAGCGCAGGTCACGGTGCTCGAGCGCCAGATCGCCAGCCTCGACGCCGAGAAGGCGGCGCAGCTGGCGCAGCGCGGCCAGCAGCTCATCGATCTCGAGCATCGCGAGATGCGCGCGCCGTTCGACGGCGTGATCGACGAGACCTTCGTCGACGTCGGCGAGTACGTCGCGCCCGGCACGCGGCTCTTGATGTACCACGACCCCACCAAGGTCTGGGTCGACGCGAACGTCAAGGAGACCGAGTTCGGCCGCGTCAGGGACGGCGCGCCGGCGACGATCACCGTCGACGCCTATCCGGATCGCGAGTTTCACGGCACGGTCGCCCGCCTCGGCCATGCCGCGACCAGCGAGTTCGCGCTGCTGCCGACCCCCAACCCGAGCGGTAACTTCACCAAGGTGACGCAGCGCCTGCCGGTGCGCATCACGCTCGAACAGAAGGAACAGCTGCTGCGGCCGGGCATGATGGTCGAGGTGGCGATCGATGTCGTCGACTGAGGCACTGTTCGCGCGCTACGGCCCGGCCTATCGCTGGATCGCGACCGTCACGGCGATGGTCGCCGCGATCGCCGTGATCCTGTCGGCGACCATCGTCAACGTCGCGATCCCGGACGTCATGGGCGCCTTCGGCATCAGCCAGGTCGAGGCGCAGTGGCTGTCGACCGGGTTCCTCGCGGCGATGACCGCGACGATGCTGCTGACCGACTGGGCCAGGCGCGCCTTCGGCGAGCGCGGCACGATCCTCGCGGCGCTGACGCTGTTCATGGCCGGCTCGGTGCTCGGCGGCGCGGCGCCCGACGAGGGCGTGCTGATCGCGGCGCGCGTGCTGCAGGGGGCGGCCGCCGGCGTCGTGCAGCCGCTGGCAATGATCATCGTCTTCCAGGTGTTCCCGCCGGACCGGCGCGGCAGCGCCATGGGCATCTTCGGCATCGGCGTCGTGCTGGCGCCGGCGCTCGGCCCCTGGGTCGGCGGCCTGCTGATGGACAGCTTCGACTGGCGCTACGTGTTCTATCTCGGCGTGCCGTTCGCCGCGCTCGGCATGGTCCTGGCGAGCGTCTTCCTGCCGACCCGCAGCGAGACAGGCCCGCGCCCCGGCTTCGACTGGCTGGGCTTCGGCCTGCTCGCGCTGTTCCTCACCACGCTGCTGAGCGCCCTGTCCAACGGCCAGCGCTGGGGGTGGGACTCCGACCCGATCCTGATCAACTTCGCGCTCGCAGCGCTCGCGGCGATCGCCTTCGTCTGGTGGGAAAGATTGACGTCCAGGCCGATGCTCGACCTGCGGCTGTTCGCGCAGCTGCCGTTCGCGTCCGCCGCGATCGTCAGCTTCATCATGGGGGCGGGGCTGTTCGGCTCGACCTACCTGCTGCCCGTGTTCGTGCAGACCATCCAGGGCATGACCCCGACCGAGGCCGGCCTCCTGCTGATGCCCGCGGGCTTCGTCCTGGTGCTGGTCTTTCCGCTCGCCGGCCGCCTGACCGACCGCATGCGGCCCGGCATCCTGATCGGCGCCGGTATGCTGATCTTCGCCTGGTCCTCCTGGCTGATGGCGGAGGTCGACGTCAACACCGGCTTCTGGCTGCTGGCCTGGTGGACGGTGCTGAGCCGGATCGGGCTCGGCCTCGTGTTCCCGGCG
>DASUGG010000285.1:0-5525 GCA_036274135.1 Geminicoccaceae bacterium | reverse complement strand
GGACGGCGAGGTGACGATCGCGGTGGTCGGCAAGTACACCGGCCTGCAGGACGCCTACAAGTCGCTCGGCGAAGCGCTGACGCACGGTGGCATCGACAATCGCGTGCGGGTGCGCACCCGCTGGCTCGACGCCGAGGTGTTCGAGGCGGGCGACGTCGCCGCCAGCCTGCAGGACGTCCACGGCATCCTGGTGCCGGGCGGCTTCGGCGAGCGCGGCTCGGCCGGCAAGGTCGCGGCCGTGACCTTTGCCCGCGAGCGGCGCATCCCCTATTTCGGCATCTGCTTCGGCATGCAGATGGCGGTGATCGAGACGGCGCGCAGTCTCGCGGGCATCCGAGGGGCGAACTCCACCGAGTTCGGGCCCACCGACGAGCCGGTGGTCGGCCTGATGGCGGAGTGGGAGCGCGGCGGCACGATCGAGCGGCGCCAGGCCAACGGCGATCTCGGCGGCACGATGCGGCTCGGCGCCTATCCCTGTCGGCTCGCCCGCGACAGCCTGGCGCACGCGATCTATCAGGCCGACGAGATCAGCGAGCGCCACCGGCATCGCTACGAGGTCAACATCAACTACGTGAACCGCCTGAGCGCCGCCGGGCTGCGGTTCGTCGGCATGTCGCCCGACGGCCGTCTGCCGGAGATCATCGAGCTCGCCGACCATCCGTGGTTCATCGGCGTGCAGTTCCACCCGGAGCTGAAGTCCAAGCCCTTCGCGCCGCACCCGCTGTTCGCGTCGTTCGTCAAGGCGGCGCTCGACCAGTCGCGGCTGGTCTGAGGGGCCATGACCCGCCACGTCAAGGTCGGCGATCTCACGATCGGCAACGACCTGCCCTATGTGCTGATCGCGGGGCCGTGCCAGATCGAGAGCCGGGCGCACGCCCTCGAGACCGCGGCGGCGCTGCGCGAGATCTGCGTGGCGCGGGAGCTCGGGCTGATCTACAAGAGCTCGTTCGACAAGGCCAATCGGACCAGCGCGCAGAGCCCGCGCGGTCTCGGTCTGGCCAAGGGGATTGAGGTCCTGGCGGAGGTACGAGAGCAGCTTGGTTGCCCGGTGCTGACCGACGTCCACGAGAGCCAGCAGTGCCGGCCGGTGGCCGAGGCGGTCGACGTGCTGCAGATCCCCGCCTTCCTGTGCCGCCAGACCGATCTGTTGCTGGCCGCGGCCGCGACCGGCGCCGCGGTCAACGTCAAGAAGGGCCAGTTCCTGGCGCCCTGGGACATGGACAACGTGATCGGCAAGCTCGAGCAGGGCGGTGCCGAGCGGATCCTGCTGTGCGAGCGCGGCACGAGCTTCGGCTACAACACCCTGGTCTCGGACCTGCGCAGCCTGCCGCGGCTGGCCATGACCGGCTGGCCGGTGGTGTTCGACGCGACCCACTCGGTGCAGCAGCCGGGCGGGCTCGGCGCCGCCAGCGGCGGCCAGCGCGAGTTCGTGCCGGTGCTGGCCCGCGCGGCGCTCGCGGTCGGCGTTGCGGCGCTGTTCCTCGAGACCCACGAGGACCCCGACCGCGCGCCGAGCGACGGTCCGAACATGATCCCGCTCGCCGCGCTGCCGGCCCTGCTCGACGTCCTCGCCGAGCTCGACCGCCTCGGCAAGCGGCATCCGATCAGCCTGAACTGATGGCCCGCGCCATGACCGACACCGAGATCGTCGCGATTTCCGGCCGCCAGATCCTCGACAGCAGGGGCAACCCGACGGTCGAGGTGGACGTCACGCTGGCCGGTGGTGCGAGCGGGCGCGCCGGCGTGCCCTCGGGCGCCTCGACCGGCGCGCGCGAGGCGCTCGAGCTGCGCGACGGCGACGCCTCCGCCTGGCTCGGCAAAGGCGTCGGCAGGGCTGTCGACGCGGTCAACGGCGAGCTCACCGAGGCGCTGTTCGGCCGCGACGCGACCCAGCAGGCGGCGCTCGACCAGCTGATGGTCGAGCTCGACGGGACCGAGGGCAAGAGCCGGCTCGGCGCCAATGCGATCCTCGGCGTCAGCCTGGCGGTCGCCAAGGCCGCCGCGGCGCAGCTCGGCCTGCCGCTCTACCGCTATGTCGGCGGCGTCACCGCGCGCACCCTGCCGGTGCCGATGATGAACGTGATCAACGGCGGCGCGCATGCGGACAACCCGATCGACTGGCAGGAGTTCATGATCATGCCGGTCGGCGCCGCGAGCTTCGCGGAGGCGCTGCGCATGGGCTCCGAGATCTTCCACACGCTGCGCAAGAGCCTGCGCGAGGCCGGCCACAACACCAATGTCGGCGACGAGGGTGGGTTCGCACCGAATTTGAGAAATGCCGACGAAGCGCTTGGATTTCTTGCCAAAGCTGTTGAACGAGCGGGCTACAGGCTGGATCAGGACGTGGTCTTCGCCCTCGATGTCGCCGCGAGCGAGCTCTATGCTGACGGCGTCTATCGGCTCGCCGGTGCCGGCCAGACCCTGGATGCCGCCGGCATGATCCGCCAGTACGAGGAGCTCTGCGGCCGCTACCCGATCCGCTCGATCGAGGACGGCCTGGCCGAGGACGACTGGGAAGGCTGGCAGGCGCTGACCCGGTCGCTCGGCGACCGGCTGCAGCTGGTCGGCGACGACCTGTTCGTCACCAATGTGGAGATCCTGGCGCAGGGGATCGAGCGCGGCATCGCCAACGCGCTGCTGGTCAAGGTCAATCAGATCGGCTCGCTGAGCGAGACCCTGGATGCCGTCGAGATGGCGCATCGTGCCGCCTACCGCTGCGTTATGTCGCACCGCTCCGGCGAGACCGAGGACGCGACCATCGCGGACCTGGCGGTGGCGACCAACTGCGGCCAGATCAAGAGCGGCGCGCTGTCGCGCTCCGATCGCACGGCGAAGTACAACCAGCTTTTGCGGATCGAGGAGGAGCTCGGCGAGGCGGCGCGCTACGCCGGCCCGGCGGCCCTCCAGTCGACGAGGCGACCCTGATGATCGGAACGCCCCTGCGCCGGTTCGGCTGGCGGCGGCCGTTGTGGCTGGTGGTGCTCGGCTTCGGTCTGGCTACCTATTTCGGCTATCACGCGCTGACCGGCAGCCGCGGCCTGCTCGCCTGGCGCGACGTCAACGCCGAGCTGGCGTCGACCCGGCAGGAGCTCGAGACCCTGCGCGCCGAGCGCAGGGCGCTCGCGCAGAAGGTCTCGCGGCTGCGCGACGACGGGCTGGATCCGGACCTCATCGACGAGCTGGCACGCCGGCAGCTCAGCCTTGTCGATCCGCTCGACGTCATCATCTTGCTCGATGAGGGCGCCGCGCGCCGTTAGGGCTCGGCCCCGCATGCATGGCTGGTTTGTCGGAGCAAGCCTTAACAGCACCCCAAATATCGTGTTTAACCAGAGCGTCCATGGTGGTGCGGACGCGGAGTCGGTGCGGTCGCGCGCGGCGGGGAGGCGACGGCCCGACGGATGCAGCTGGGAGAGCAAGGTGATGGCCACCGCGCAGCGCAAGGTCGAGTCTGTCGTATCGGAGGCTGACGTAGCCGCCGGCAAAGCGCCCGCGCGGGACGTCGACGAGCTTCTTACCTACTACCGCGACATGCTGTTGATCCGGCGCTTCGAGGAGAGGGCGGGCCAGCTGTACGGCATGGGGCTGATCGGCGGCTTCTGCCATCTCTACATCGGCCAGGAAGCCGTCGCGGTCGGCGTGCAGCACGCTTTGAAGCCCGGCGATTCGGTGATTACCGGCTATCGCGACCACGGTCACATGCTGGTGACCGGCATGGACCCCGCCCGGGTCATGGCCGAGCTGACCGGCCGCAGCAGCGGCTATTCCAAAGGCAAGGGCGGCTCGATGCACATGTTCGCCAAGGACCGCCACTTCTATGGCGGGCACGGCATCGTGGCCGCCCAGGTGCCGCTCGGCACCGGTCTCGCCTTCGCCCACAAATACCGCGGCGACGGCGGCGTCTGCGTGACCTATCTCGGCGACGGCGCGGTCAACCAGGGCCAGGTCGCCGAGGCGTTCAACATGGCCGCGCTCTGGCGCCTGCCGGTGGTCTACGTGATCGAGAACAACAAGTACGGCATGGGCACCTCGGTCGAGCGCGCCTCGGCCAGCGTCGAGCTGTACCGGCGCGGCGAGGCGTTCGGCATTCCCGGCGAGCAGATCGACGGCATGGACGTGCTGAGCGTGCGCGAGGCGGCCGACGAGGCGGTCCGGCACGCGCGCGAGGACGGGCCGGTCCTGCTCGAGGCGCTGACCTACCGCTACCGCGGCCACTCCATGTCCGACCCGGCCAAATACCGCACGCGCGAGGAGGTCCAGGGCATCCGCGAGCAGCGCGATCCGATCGACCGCCTGCGCAGGCTGATGCTCGAGCAGGGCATGGCCGAGGAGGAGGAGTTCAAGGCGATCGACAAGGAGATCCGCGCCAAGGTCAACCAGGCCGCGACCTTCGCCCAGGACAGCCCGGAGCCGGACCCGAAGGAGCTCTATACCGACGTCTATGTCGAAGCCCGGCCGTAGCGGGCCTCGCTCCAGGGACTGCGAACAACCACCATGCCGACCCAGATCCTGATGCCGGCTCTGTCGCCGACCATGACCGAGGGCAATCTCGCCCGCTGGCTCAAGAAGGAGGGCGACAAGGTCGCGCCCGGCGACGTCATCGCCGAGATCGAGACCGATAAGGCCACGATGGAGGTCGAGGCGGTCGACGAGGGCACGCTGGCGCGGATCCTGGTGCCGGAGGGGACCGAAGGCATCGCCGTGAACGCGCCGATCGCGCTGCTGGTCGCGGACGGCGAGGACATCGGCGACGTCGACCTCGCCGCGCCGGATCGGGCGCCCGAGACCGCGCAGATTCCGGCTGAGCGGGCGATGCCGGCGGCCGAGGAGGCGCCGCGGGTCCGCGCCGGCAACGGGGCTGCGCCGCCGGTCGCGCCGGTGCCGGCGGAGGCCGAGCTGCCGGCCGGCACCGAGATGGTCCGGCAGACCGTGCGCGAGGCGCTGCGCGACGCGATGGCCGAGGAGATGCGGCGCGATCCCGAGGTGTTTCTGATGGGCGAGGAGGTCGCCGAGTATCAGGGCGCCTACAAGGTGAGCCAGGGCCTGCTGGAGGAGTTCGGCGCCAAGCGGGTGATCGATACCCCCATCACGGAGCAGGGATTTGCCGGCGTCGGCGTCGGTGCCGCCTTCGCGGGGCTGAAGCCGATCGTGGAGTTCATGACCTGGAACTTCGCCATGCAGGCGATCGACCAGATCGTCAACTCCGCGGCCAAGACGCTCTACATGTCGGGCGGGCAGCTCGGCTGCCCGATCGTGTTCCGCGGACCCAACGGCGCCGCTGCCCGCGTCGCCGCCCAGCACAGCCAGTGCTACTCGGCCTGGTACGCGCACGTTCCGGGCCTCAAGGTGGTGGCCCCCTCCAATGCCGCCGACGCCAAGGGCCTGCTCAAATCCGCCATCCGCGACCCCAACCCCGTGCTTGTGCTCGAGAACGAGGTGCTCTACGGCGCCTCGGGCCCGGTGCCGAAGGGCGAATGGCTGGTGCCGATCGGCAAGGCGCGGATCGCCCGTGCCGGCGCCGACGTGAC
>DASUGG010000284.1:0-7633 GCA_036274135.1 Geminicoccaceae bacterium | reverse complement strand
AAATAGCCGGAATTCTCGAGCGCCCGCACCAGGCTGCGGGCGAACACGCTCTGGTCGGCGACCAGGATCGCCGCCGGCAGATGCTTGGGGTCGGTGTTGATCGCGTAGCCGAACAGGATGAGCTGCATCAGCGGCACGCCGATCAGCATCGCGAAGGTCAGGCGGTCGCGCCGCATCTGGATGAACTCCTTGGTCACGACCGCCCGGAAGCGACGCCAGGAAGCGCGCGCGCGGCTCATGACCGGGTCGCCCCGGCCAGCGCCAGCGTATGGATGAAGACGTCCTCGAGGGTCGGGCGGGTCGTGCTCCAGCGCAGCTTCGGGTCGGCGCGGAACGGCGCGATGCTGCGCTCGAGCAGGGCTGCGTCGGTGCCGCTGACATGCAGGCTGGCGCCGAACGCCGCGGTCATCTCGACGCCGGGCCGGCCGCGCAGCTGCGCCGCCAGCGCCTCCAGATCGGGCCCGGCCACCTCGAACGTGGTGAGGCCGGACCTCTCGATCACCTCGTCGACGCCGCCGTGCACCAGAAGTTTGCCGCCGGCGAGATAGCCGACCTCGTGGCAGCGCTCGGCCTCGTCCATGTAGTGCGTGCTGACCAGCACGGTCATGCCGGCGGCGGCGAGCTCGTGGATCTGGTCCCAGAAGTCGCGCCTGGCCTTCGGGTCGACGCCCGCCGTCGGCTCGTCGAGCAGCAGCAGGCGCGGCGCGTGCAGCAGGCAGGCGGCGAGCGCCAGGCGCTGCTTCCAGCCGCCCGAGAGCTGCCCGGCCAGCTGCCGCGCGCGCTTCGCCAGGCCGAGCCGCTCGAGCGTCTCCTCGACCCGCCGCCGCGGCGCCGGCACGCCGTAGAGCTCGGCGACGAAGCGCAGGTTCTCGCGGATGTTGAGGTCCTCGTAGAGGCCGAAGCGCTGCGGCATGTAGCCGGCCTCGCGCTTGATCGCAGCGCTCTCGGCGATGACGTCGTAGCCGAGGCAGCGGCCGCTGCCGGCATCCGGCGTCAGGAGGCCGCACAGCATGCGGATGGTGGTGGTCTTGCCGCTGCCGTTCGGCCCGAGAAAGCCGAAGACGTGGCCGGCCGGGACGTCGATCGAGAAGTTCTCGATCACCGGCCGGCCGCCGAGGCTTTTGCAGAGACCGCGCACGCTGATCGCCGGAGCGTTCGCGCCCATGGCTGGCCCTCAGCTGACCGGCACGGCCGGCACGGTGACGTCGACCGGCTGGCCCGGGCGCAGCGCGTCGGGCTGGCGCGGCCTCGCCTCGACCAGATAGACCAGCTTCGCCCGCATCTCGCGGCTGTAGATCACCGGCGGCGTGTACTCGGCGTCCGGCGAGATGTAGCTGATCTCGGCGGTGAGGCCCGGCGGGCAGGCGTCGCAGCGCAGCTGCACCTCGCCGCCCACCTGGATCGCGCCGAGCTGCGGCTCGGGCACGAAGAAGCGCACCTTCACGTTCGCGGGCGGCAGCAGCGAGACGACCGGCGCGCCGGCCGTCACCCACTCGCCCTGACGGTAGAGCGTATCGACCACGAGGCCGGCCTGCGGCGCCGCCTGCGACAGCTCGTCGAGGCGCCACTCGGCCTGGGCGAGCTGCGCCCGCGCCGCCGCCACCTCGGCCTCAGCGGCCTCGATCTCGTCCGCCCGGGCGCCGAGCTGCGCCGTCTCCAGCTCGGCCTGCAGCTCGGCGACGCGCGCCCGGTCGCGCTCGTACTCGGCCCTGGCTTGCTCGATGTCCTCGCGGCTGACGGCATCGCCGAGCGGCCGTCGCCGTTCCAGCTTGGTCTCGGACAGCTGCAGCATGGCCTGCGCCTGCTTGAGCTGCGCCTGGATCGAATCGATCTCCGACGGCCGCTTGCCCTTGCGGAGGTTGGCGAGGGTGGCCTCGGCGCGCGCCAGCCGCGCGGCGGCGTCGTCCCTGGCCGGCCGTTCGCTCGAGGTGTCGAGCTGAAAGAGCGGCGTGCCGGCGGCGACGTGGGCGCCGCGCGCCACGTCGAGGGTCTGCAGCCGGCCGGCCACGGGCGAGCCGACGTAGACGTACTCGCCCTCGACATAGCCCTGGACCTCGAGCGGGCGGCCGTTGCTGCCGAGCCCCATGGCCGCGGCCAGCGCGACCAGCGCGCCGCCGACCCACGCCGCGACGTCGTGCAGCCAGCTCATGGCCGGTGCGCCTCCAGGCCACGCAGCAGGAGATCGAGATGCACCCGCGCCAGCGCCTGCGTGTCCATCGGCGCGTCGTCATAGGCCTCGAGGGAGTTCTTCCAGAGGGCGCCGAGCAGCATCGGCGCGACGACGCAGAACACGGCGTGGTCGACGTCGACCGCGCGGAACTCGCCGCGCGCGATGCCGCGCCGCAGGATGGCGCCGATCAGCCGCAGGCCGCGGCGGATCACTTCGTTCAGGTAGAAGCGCGCGAGATCGGGGAAGTTGCCGGCCTCGGCGATCACCAGCTTGGGGAGCGCGCCGGTCCGCGAGTCGACGACGCCGGCGAAGGCCAGCAGCAGCCGCTCGAGCAGCTGGGCGCTCGGCCCCTCGAAGGTCGCCGCCAGGGCCTCGACCCGCTCGATGCTGGGCAGCAGCGTCGCGCGCACGACCGCCTCGAACAGCTCCTCCTTGCCCTTGAAATAGAGGTAGAGCGTGCCTTTGCTGATACCGGCGCGGCCGGCGACATCCTCGAGCCGGGTCGCGGCGAAGCCTCGCTCGGCGAAGCTCGCCAGCGCCGCCGCGAGAATCTCGTCGGGACGCGCCGCCTTGCGACGGCGCCAGCGCGAGGGGTGGGGTGTTGGCATCGTGGCTCGCAGCAAGTAACTGACCAGACAGTAAGTTAGTGTCGGCCGGGCGCGCGCGCAAGGCTTCCTTCGTCGCCGGCGCGCCGCTCGATGCCGGCACGGGGGCGTGCCGTCGCGCCGGCCGCGCAGCTCCGGCTGTCGGGCGGCTGGCCTGGCCGGCCCGCAGGGCCTAGGTTTCCCGGGTGGCAGGCCGACGGCCTGCAAGCGGGACGCATGCGAAGGGGTCGATTTGCTGCGAGCGACGCACCAGGAACCCGGCATTCCGGCGCGGCTGGCGCGCGCCGTCTGGCGCCGGCTGGCCGGGGCGTTCGCCCGGCTGGCGCAGGTGCTCGGCGAGGGCGGCGACCGTCGCGCCCGGCTGCGCACCCTGATCCTGATCCGTTGGATGGCGATCGTCGGCCAGGCCTTCACCGTCTGCCTGGTCTATTTCTCGCTCGAGTTTCCGCTGCCGCTCCTGCCGCTCTTGGCCGCGATCGCCCTCTCGGCCCTGATCAACATCGTGCTGTCGCTGAGCTTCGGGGCGACCACGCGACTGACCGAGCGCGGCGCCGCCCTGCTGCTCGGCTACGACATCGTGCAGCTGAGTTTCCTGCTGGGGCTCACGGGCGGCCTGCAGAACCCGTTCGCGATCCTGCTCCTGGTCCCCGTCACGCTGTCCGCGACCATCCTGTCGCTGCGCACCACGGTCGCGCTCTGCGTCCTGGTGATCGGCGCCGTCAGCGTGCTGGGCCTGTTCCCGACCGAGCTGCCGTGGTCGGAGGCGGGCCTGCGCCTGCCGCGCCTTTACATGCTGGCGACCTGGTCGGCGCTGGTCCTCGGCACCGCGCTGATCGCCGGCTACGCCTGGCGGGTCGCCGACGAGGCGCGGCGGATGTCGCAGGGCCTCGCGGCGACCCAGATGGCCTTGGCACGCGAGCAGCAGCTGTCGGCCCTGGGCGGTCTCGCCGCCGCCGCCGCGCACGAACTCGGCAGCCCGCTCGCCACGATCGCCGTCACCGCCCGCGAGCTCGCCAACAGCATCCCGCCGGACAGCCCGCTGACCGAGGACGTCGCCGAGCTGGTCAGCCAGAGCCAGCGCTGCCGCGAGATCCTGAAGTCGCTGAGCCAGCAGGGCGCCGGCGACGAGCTGGCGCCATTCACGCGCGTGCCGCTGTCGCACCTGCTCGAGACGGTGGCCGAGCCCTTCCGCCGCCTCGACGTCGCGCTCGACGTGGTCGTCGAGGGCGACCTTGAGCTGGAGCCGACGCTGACGCCGACGCCGGAGCTCAGGCATGCGCTGGCCAACCTGATCGACAACGCCGTGGGCTATGCCGAGCAGCGGGTGCTGATCATCGTCGCCCTGTCGAGCGATCTGGTGGCGGTGCGCATCGAGGACGACGGTCCGGGCTTTTCGCCCGAGGTGATCGAGCTGCTGGGCGAGCCCTATGTCTCCAGCCGGCCGGCCGCCGGCCTGGGCCTGGGTGTGTTCATCGCACAGACCCTGCTTGCGCGAACCGGCGCGACGCTGCACTTTGCCAATCCTGGCAGAGGCGCCAGAGTGACCATCGGCTGGCGCCGCGCCGTGCTGGAGCAGCATCGGCCGGAGGCCTGAGATGAGCGAGTCGGCAGAGGGCTTCCCCGGCGGCGCCCCGGCGGAAGGCGCGGAGCTGATGGGCGGCGGGCGGCGCCTGCTGCTGGTGGACGACGACGCGCCCTTGCGGCGCTCCCTGACCCGTGCGCTCGAGCGCCGTGGCTTTCAGGTCCTGGCTGCCGAGGGCGTTGCCGAGGCCAGTGAGCACGCGCGCCGCTACCGCCCGGAGTTCGCGGTGCTCGACATGCGCCTGACCGAGGGCAGCGGCCTCGATCTGGTGCGCACGCTGCGGGGGCTGCGGCCCGATGTGCGGATCGTGATCGTCACGGGCTACGGCAACATCGCCACCGCGGTCGCGGCGATCAAGGCCGGCGCGGTCGACTACCTCGCCAAGCCGGTGGACGCCGACGACGTCGTCAACGCCCTGCTGCGCAGCGGCGAGGGGCTGCCGCCGCCGCCGGACAATCCGATGTCGGCCGACCGCGTGCGCTGGGAGCACATCCAGCGGGTGTTCGAACAGTGCCACCGCAACGTCTCGGAAACGGCCCGACGCCTCA
This sequence comes from Geminicoccaceae bacterium, assembly GCA_036274135.1. GTDB lineage: Bacteria > Pseudomonadota > Alphaproteobacteria > Geminicoccales > Geminicoccaceae > DASUGG01. The sequence continues at coordinate 2,728 of DASUGG010000284.1, read as the reverse complement.
ACATGCATCGCCGGACGTTGCAGCGGATCCTGAACAAGCGCGCCCCGCGCGAGTAGCCGCGGCGCTGGTTCAGCCGCGCCCCGCGAGCGTCTCGAAGATCACCAGGCAGGCGCCGCTGCCCGCGCCGTTGTCGGCCGACAGGCCGATCGCCAGCGCCTGGGCGGTGCGCACCTTGCCCGGCGAGACGTAGGTCGCGTTGAAGCGCGCCTTGTGCCCGGTGCCGTTGAAGACGCGTTGCCAGAGCTCGGGCATGCACGGGCCGCGCATGATCATTACGTTGTCGAGGCGCTGGCCCAGCACGCCGCGGGCGTCGACGTGCAGCCAGAGCGCGAAGGCCTGGTTCAGGCGGCGGATGGCGCGATCATCGCTGAGCAGCAGGCAGGGCAGGGGGCAGGCATCGAGGACGCGGGTCAGATCCTGGGTGTTGCCGGCCAGCGTGAGCTTCTCGACCTCCTGCTCCAGCCCCTGCCAGCGCAGCTGCGCGTGCACCAGGGAGAAGGTGCGCAGGGTCGAGGCGAGGTTGGTGCGCTCGGGCGATGCCATCGCGACCTCGTTGACCAGGCGCGACAGGCGGATCGACCGATGCCGGGCCACCTCCTTCAGGTAGCTCCAGAATTCCGGCTCCAGCTTGATCGAGGTACGAACCTCGCCGATGCGCATGGTCTTCCGGATCATGTGCGGCGCCGGTCAGCCAAGGGTTGGACTCACTCTCCGGTCACGCCGGCACTCCGGCGCATATCGGCATTGTCCACATAATGAGGGCGGACTAGGTTAGAGTACGGTAAACACAGCGGCGAAAAGGCAATTCGAACGTTGCCGCCCTGCCACGAGCGCTGATGGAGATCGCGATGCGGGATGCGCAGTCCGCTGCGGAGGAGTCGGGAAGAGACGCCAGCGAGGCTGCTCCGAGCATCGTGGCGCAGGCGGACACCGCGCCGCCGCCCGCGAATGCGCCGCCCGAGGCGCAGGACATGTGCATCGTCACGGCGGAGGACGCCACGCTGTCCTTCCCGGTGGCGGCCAAGGACGCCGACGGCGACCCGCTGACGGTCAGCGCCAGCCAGCCCCAGGGCGGCCGGATCGAGGTCGGCCCGGACGGGACGCTGACGCTCGTCCCCGACCAGCCCGGCGTGCTTAGCTTCGAATACACCGTCCAGGACGGCCACGGCGGCAGCGACAGCGCCGCCGCCACCGTCTTCGTCAACCCGCTCGAGGACGGGCTCGCGCCGCCGGCGATGGCGCGCGTCGCCCCCGAGGACCTGCCGGCGCTGGCGCAGGCCTGCGTCAGCGGCATCGCGCTCGAGGCGACCCCGCTCACGGGGCCCGAGATCCAGGTGCAGGATCCGCTGCCCGGCCAGCGCTTCCAGATCCAGGCAGAGCCTGGCCAGCATATCGAGCTGCAGAGCCGCGACTTCGTCGACGCCACCTACCTCGTGGTCGACGGCGGCCTGCTGATCGTGACGCCCGACGGCAACATGGCCTACGTCGCCGACTTCGTGGCCAACGCCGGGAGCGACGATCCGCTGACCCTGTCGGTCTACGAGGGGTTGGCCGTCCCCGCCGATCAGATGCTCCAGAGCCTGCAGCCGATCGCGGCCACCACGGTCGGCCAGCTCGCGCCGCCCGCCGCCGGGCCCGAGCATGGCGGCGGCGCCGCCTTCAGCCCCTACGATCCCGGCAACATCGGCACCGGCCCCGATCCGCTGGGACCGCTCCTGCCGACCGCGCTCGCCTTGGGGACGCCGCCGGTCCTGTTCGATACCGGCATCGATACCGGTAGCCCCAACCAGGCCCCGAGCGTCACGTTGGGCCTCAGCCAGATCGTTCCGGTGGGCGAGGTGACCGTGACGCCGGAATTCAGCTCAGGACGACAGTTCCCGCAGCTGAGCGAGCGGAGTGCGCTGAATTCGGCGCAGGTCAACGGCATCGACCAGGACAACTTCACGCTCGGCCCGTCGGCCGACGCCAGGATCACCTTCGTCGACGAGGTCGCGCGGTTCCAGGACTCGCTGGGTGTCTACCTGATCGACGGCGGCACGATTCACAGCCCGAGGATCGCGTTTCCGCAGATCGAGCATGCCGACGCCGACCCGGGCAACCTGCTGGTCAGGCCGGGCGGCGGCCCGCTGCATGCCGGCGATGCGATCCTGCTGAGCGATCTCTACACCCCGGCCGATCTGCACGAAGGCCAGCAATTCGGCCTGTTCCTCATCGCCGACGGCTGGACACTGAACGGCGAGCGCCTGAACGGCGACCTCGACTTCCGCAGCAGCGACGGCCAGCCCCCTCAGCTGTTCTCGCTTGAGGACGGCCAAGCGATCGAGGGCAACATCTTCCACAGTGTGGATGCGCTCAACCAAGGCGGCGAGACCCATGCGGTCTCGGGGCTGGAGGCCGGCGTCAGCGGCCTGAGCGTGACCTTCGAGGACTTTCCGCTCGCAACCGGCGACCGGGACTTCAACGACACGGTCCTGCAGGTCGATCTGCTGCCGACGCAGGAGTTTCACTTCGGCTTCGTGCCGCAGGTCGCGCCGGACATTGAGATCACCGACACCGATAGCGGCAATCTGAGCGGCGCGACAGTTGCGGTGATTTCGGGCGACCCCGCCGACAATCTGGTGATCACGCAGTCGCTGGCCGGGACCGGGATCACCGCGCTCGAGGACGGCAGCGCCGGCCGGATCGTGCTCGAGGGCGACGCGCCGATCGCCACCTACGAGACGATCCT
>DASUGG010000283.1:0-5482 GCA_036274135.1 Geminicoccaceae bacterium | reverse complement strand
GTTCCATTCCTTCCAGCGATCGCCGATGAAGCTGCCGACCTGGTACAGCCCGGCCGCATCCCAGGCCTCCGCGATCAGCTTGACGCCGGCGAGGCTCGGGTCGGTCTCGATGTCCCAGAGCACCGGCGGGTTGGCCAAAGGCGCGCCGGTCTCGTCGCGCGACAGGATCGAGGCCAGGTCGAAGCGGAAGCCGTCGACATGCATCTCCTCGACCCAGTAGCGCAGGCTGTCGATGATCAGCCGGCGCACGATCGGGTGGTTACCGTTCAGCGTGTTGCCGGTGCCGCTGTAGTTGGCGTAGCGCGCAGGGTCCCTCTGGAGGATGTAGTAGGCCTCGTTGTCGAGGCCGCGAAAGCACAAGGTCGGGCCGTGCTCGTCGCCCTCGGCGGTGTGGTTGTAGACCACGTCGAGGATGACCTCGATGCCCGCCCGGTGCAGCGCCTTCACCATGTCGCGGAACTCGTCGAGAACCGCGCAGGGGTCGGCGGACGCGCCGTAGCCGGCATGCGGCGCGAAGAACGAGATCGGCGCATAACCCCAGTAATTGGTCCGCCCCGGCGGCGCATCCTGCGGGTCGTACTGGAACACCGGCAGCAACTCGACCGCGGTGACGCCGAGATCGACGAGATAGGGGATCTTCTCGATCAGCCCGGCATAGGTGCCGCGCCTCGCCGGATCGACGCCGGAACTCGGGTGGCGCGTGAAGCCGCGCACGTGCATCTCATAGATGACGGTGCTCGAGAACGGCCGGTGGAGCGGCTGGTCGCCCTCCCAGTCGTAGCCGGCGCAGTCGACCACCACGCTTTTGGCCGCGACGGCGGCATTGTCGCCCGACCGCGCGGCCGCGCCGCGGTCGTAGGCCTGCGGCATCGCGACGGCGCGGCCGTACGGGTCGAGCAGCAGCTTGTCGGGATCGAAGCGCAGCCCCAGGTCCGGCCGCCGCGGCCCGTCGACCCGCCAGCCGTAGAGCTGGCCGGCCTCGAGGCCCGGTACGAAGGCGTGCCAGTAGTGATGAGTGCGCTGGCGGCGCGGATCGAGCTCGATCGTCCGGGCCGGCCTGCCGTCCTCCGCGCGCTCGAACAGCAGCAGCCGGACGGCCGTGGCCTGCTCCGAGAACAGGCTGAAATTGACGCCGCCCGGCGGGATGCTCGCCCCGAGCGGGAAGCTCTTGCCGCGCCCGACCGACATGGTCCTGGTCTCCGCCCACTATCTTGCGCGCCGACCTGCGATCATGTCCGACGATCGGCCGGGCCGGCAACAGGGCGTGTGTGGAGGAGCCGATCAGTCCCAGAGCGTATCGACGGGATAGCGGCGGATGGCGGGATCGCGCGTCACGAGGGTCAGGCGCTCATACCGGGCCTGGGCGACCAGCAGCCGGTCGAACGGGTCGCGATTGAGCAGCGGCAGGCCGGCCGCGCCGAGGCTGTGCGCGATGCTGATGGGCAGCTCCTGAAAGGCCGCATCAGTCAGCGCGTCCGGCAGCTCATCGATGGGAAACACGAGTCGCCGAAGCGCAACCTTGATCGCGATTTCCCAAATGGAGGCTGCGCTGGTGAACACGACAACGCCCGCATCGATCGCCTGGCGGGTCTTCGCCGGCAACCGGCCTGGATCGTCGAGCGCCCAGATAAGCGCATGGGTATCCAGCAGCAGCCTCACCTGGAGCCGTTCTCATCCGGCTCGTCATTGCCCTCGAACAGCTTCAGGACATCCTCGGGAAGAGGAGCATCGAAGTCCTCCGACATCCAGACCTTGCCTTTGAGGGTACCGAGTTTGCGTTTCGGCTTGTCCTGGACGGGCACCAGGCGGGCGACCGCGCGGCCGTGGCGAGTGATGACGACCTCCTCGCCAGCGTTGACCCGGTCGATCAGGCGCGACAGGTGCGTCTTGGCGGCGTAGATGTTCACTTCCATGGCCATCGCCCTTTCGCACCAGACTAGACCAGACCAGTCCTCCCCGCCAGCGCCGCTGCTGGCCGTCGACCGGCTGAGCACGCGCTTCGCCACGCCCGAGGGCGAAGTCGCGGCGGTGAGCGAGGTGAGCTTCGCGATCGCGCCGGGCGAGAGCCTGGGCGTGGTCGGCGAATCCGGCTCGGGCAAGACCCAGCTCTTCCTCTCGATCATGGGGCTGCTCGCCAAGAACGGCAGCTGCACCGGCAGCGCCCGCCTGCGCGGCCAGGAGCTGCTCGGCCTGCCGGCGCGCCAGCTGAACGGCATCCGCGGCGTCAGGATCGCGATGATCTTCCAGGACCCGATGACCTCGCTCAATCCGTATCTGCGCATCTCGCGCCAGATGACCGAGGTCCTGGTCGAGCACAAGGGGATGAGCGAGCAGGAGGCGCGGCGCCGCAGCATCGCCCTGCTCGAGCAGGTGGGCATTCCGGCCGCCAGGAGCCGCTTCGACCTCTACCCGCACGAGTTCTCGGGCGGCATGCGCCAGCGGGTGATGATCGCGATCGCGCTGCTCTGCGAGCCCGCGCTGCTGATCGCCGACGAGCCCACGACCGCGCTGGACGTCACCGTGCAGGCGCAGATCCTGGAGCTTTTGCTGCAGCTCAAGCGCGACCTCGGCATGGCGATCGTGCTGATCACCCACGACCTTGGCGTGGTCGCCGGCCTGTCCGAGCGGGTCATGGTGATGTATGCCGGCCGGATCGTCGAGGAGGGCCCGGTCGATGCGATCTTCGCAGCGCCGCAGCATCCCTACACGCTGGGCCTGCTGCGCTCGACCCCGCGCCTCGAGGAGCATGTCGAGACACTGCGGGTGATCCCCGGACAGCCGCCCAATCTCCAGGCGCTGCCGCCCGGCTGCTCGTTCCACGATCGCTGCCCGTTCGTGTTCGAGCGCTGCCTCGCCGAGCGACCGCCGCTGCGCGGCTTCGCGCCCGGCCGCACGAAGGCCTGCCATCTCGACGCGCTGCCGCCGGGGGCGCAATGAGCGACACGCTGCTCTCGGTCGAGGACCTGCGCGTGCACTTTCCGCTCGCGGTGGGTGGGCTGCTGCGCCGCCGCTGGCTGCCGCTCAAGGCGGTCGACGGCGTGAGCTTCACGATCGCGCCGGGCGAGACGCTCGGCGTCGTCGGCGAATCGGGCTGCGGCAAGTCGACCCTCGGCCGCGCCATCCTGCGCCTGCTCGAGCCGACCGGCGGCCGCGTCGTCTGGCAGGGCGAGAACCTCCGGGCGCTCGATCAGCAGGCGATGCGCCGGCGCCGCCGCGAGATGCAGATCGTCTTCCAGGACCCGCTCGCCAGCCTGAACCCGCGCATGACCGTCGGCGACATCATCGCCGAGCCGCTGATCACCCACGAGCCGCGGCTCGGCCGCGCCGAGGCCCGGGCGCGCGTGCGCGACATCATGGCCAAGACCGGCCTTCTGCCGCAGATGATCAACCGATACCCGCACGAGTTCTCGGGCGGCCAGTGCCAGCGGATCGGCGTCGCGCGGGCGATGATCCTCAATCCCAGGCTGATCGTGTGCGACGAGCCGGTCTCGGCGCTCGACGTCTCGATCCAGGCGCAGATCATCAACCTGCTGATGGCGCTGCAGCGCGACTTCCGCCTGTCGCTGCTGTTCATCAGCCACGATCTGTCGGTGGTGCGGCACATCAGCCAGCGCATCCTGGTGCTCTATCTCGGGCGGATGATGGAGCTGGCCGACAGCGCCGAACTCTACCGGAAGCCCCGCCACCCCTATACGCGGGCGCTGATCTCGGCGGTGCCGGTGCCGGATCCGGCGCGCGAGCGCGCCAAGCGGCGCCTGGTGCTCGGCGGCGAGCTGCCCTCGCCGCTCGATCCGCCGTCCGGCTGCGTGTTCCGCACCCGCTGCCCACTCGCCGTCGAGATCTGCGCCCGCGAGGTGCCGCGCATCGAGCAGATCCGCGCCGGCCACCAGGTGGCCTGCCATCGCTGGCAGGAGGTCTAGCTGGTGCCGTCGAGCCAGTCGGTGACGGTCGGCAGGATGCCTTCGACGATGATCCCGACGCCCTCTGCGGTCGGGTGAATGCCGTCGCCCTGATTGAGCAGCGCGTCGCCCGCCACGCCCTCTAGGAAGAACGGGAACAGGGGCACGCCGTGCTTCCCGGCGAGCCTCGGGAACACCGCCGCGAACGCGGCGCCGTATTCGCGGCCGAGATTGGGCGGCGCCAGCATGCCGGTCAGCAGCACCGGAATGCCCTCGGCCTCGAGGCGGCTGATGATCTGGTCGAGATTGCGCTCCATCTGCTCGGGTGGCAGGGCGCGCAGCCCATCATTGCCGCCGAGCTCGAGGATGACATGGCTCGGCCGGTCGGCGAGCATCCAGTCGAGGCGGGCGAGCCCGCCGGCCGAGGTGTCGCCCGACACGCCGGCGTCGAGCACGGCGCAGTCGTAGCCCCGCGCCCGCAGCGCCTGCTCGAGCCGCGCCGGGAAGCCGGCGACGACGTCGAGGCCGTAGGCGGCGGTCAGCGAATCGCCGAGCACCGCGATGCGGCATTGCGTGGCGGGCGGCTCGGCCGCGTGGCCAGGGACGGCAGGCAGGAGCGCCAGCGCCGCGAGGATGCCCTTGAGAACGCGCGCGATTCGCTCCATCTGATTGGCCATGCCTGCGTCCTCGACCGATTCGGACATCATGATACAACTCGACGACGTGCACGTGACCCTGGGTAGCAGCGCGGGTCCGGTCAAGATCCTGCGCGGCATCGACCTCGAGGTCGCGGCGGGCAGCTCGGTCAGCGTGGTCGGCCCCTCGGGCTCCGGCAAGTCGACCCTGCTCGCCGTGGTCGGGGGCATCGAGCGGCCGACCGCCGGCACCGTCCGCATCGACGGCCGCGCGCTCGGCGAGCTCGACGAGGACGAGCTGGCGGCGTTCCGCGGCCAGCGGATCGGCATCCTGTTCCAGCAGTTCCACCTGATCCCGACCATGACGGCGCTCGAGAACGTCGCCGTGCCGCTGGAACTCGCCGGCGCGCGCGACGCCTTCGTCCAGGCCGGGGAGCGCCTCGCCGAGGTCGGCCTCAGCCACCGCGCCGACCACTATCCCGGCCAGATGTCCGGCGGCGAACAGCAGCGCGCGGCGCTGGCGCGGGCGCTGAGCAATCATCCCAAGCTGCTGCTGGCCGACGAGCCGACCGGCAATCTCGACCAGGACACCGGCCACGAGATCGTCGAGCTGATCTTTCGGGTGCAGCGCGAGCGCGGCATGACGCTGCTTTTGATCACGCACGAGCCGCGCCTCGCGGCGCGCTGCGACGAGCAGCTGCGCATGGCCGACGGTCGCCTCTACCAGCCGGCGACGGCCGGGCCGCGCCTGGCGCCTATGTCCGGCGGCGTGGCGTGAGCCGGACGCTGCTGGCCTGGCGCTTCGCGCTGCGCGAGCTGCGCGGCGGGCTGCGCGGCTTCGCCGTGTTCCTCGCCTGCCTGACGCTCGGCGTCGCCGCGATCGCCGCGGTCGGCGTCCTCAATGCCGGCGTGCTCGAAGGCCTGCAGCGCGACGCCTCGGCGCTGCTC
>DASUGG010000282.1:0-20558 GCA_036274135.1 Geminicoccaceae bacterium | reverse complement strand
CCGGAGTCGCGTCGCAGCCGCCCGGCGACGACGCTGGCGGCGCGCCAGCCCCTGCTGCATGCGCTGCGGCCGCTGGCCGCCCGGCACGATCGGCGGAACGCGACCGAAGGCATCGTGGCGGCGCCGCTGGCGCGGCTCTCGATCGCGATGTCGGCGGCCAGCATGCCGTCGTCGGAGGTCGAGCCCGGCCGGCTACCCCTGCCGACGCCGATCCAGCCATCGTGGGCGATGGCTGTCCGGCTCGACGCTCAAGGACAGGACACGCCGATCACGATCGCCGCCCTGCCCGGCCAGCGGGTCGTCGCCCCAGAGGACGGCCGCGTGGTGTTCGCCGACATCTTCAAGGGCTATGGCTTGCTCTTGATCATTGAACACGGCAGCGAATATCATACGTTGCTTTGGGGGTTCTCAAAGCTGCAGGTCGCGGTCGGCGATGAGGTGCGGGACGGTGAGATCCTCGGCGTCATGGACGTGATCGACGGGGTTCCGCCACGGCTTGGCGTGGAGTTCCGGTGGAGGGGGCGGCCGATCAGCCCGTTGCCCTGGTTGGCGGGTAGCAGCAGCAAGGTCAGAGGTTGATGCGCACCAGCGTTTTCGGAGTAGCCGCGATCGGACTGGCTGTCGTGGCGGTCTACGTGATGCCGGCCAGCATGCCGCAGGCGGGCTCGTCGGACACGTTTCGGCAGCTGAAGCTGTTCGGCGACGTGTTCGAGCGGGTTCGGGGCGAGTACGTCGAGGACGTGAGCGACGAGACGCTCATCGAGTCGGCGATCAACGGCATGCTGACGTCGCTCGATCCGCATTCCGGGTATCTCGACGCCAAGAAATACCGCGACATGCAGGTCCAGACCAAAGGCGAGTTCGGCGGCCTCGGGATCGAGGTCACCATGGAGGACGGTCTGGTCAAGGTGGTATCGCCGATCGATGACACGCCGGCTTTCCGCGCCGGCATCCAGGCGGGCGATGTGATCACCCACATCGACAGCGAGCCGGTGCTCGGCATGACGCTTGCCGAGGCGGTCGAGCGCATGCGCGGCCCGGTGGATACCTCCATCGCGTTGACCCTGCGCCGCGAGGGGCAGGAGGAGCCGATCGACGTCAACCTGGCGCGGGCGGTGATCACCATCTCGCCGGTACGCTGGCACAGCGAGGTCGACATCGGCTACATTCGGGTCACCGCGTTCAACGAGCAGACCGAGACCAGCCTGCGCGAGGCGGTCGAAGGGCTGGAGAGCGAGCTCGGCCCGGACATGAAGGGCCTCGTGCTCGACCTGCGCAACAATCCGGGTGGCCTCTTGGAGCAGGCCGTCGCGGTGGCGGACGCGTTCCTCGACCAGGGCGAGATCGTCTCGACCCGCGGCCGGCGGCCCGAAAGCGTGCAGCGGTTCAACGCCCGCCGCGGCGATCTGATCCATGGCCTGCCGATGGTCGTTCTGATCAACGGCGGCTCGGCCTCGGCATCCGAGATCGTCGCCGGCGCGCTCAAGGATCACGGTCGCGCGATCGTCATGGGCACGCGCTCGTTCGGCAAGGGCTCGGTGCAGACCATCATGCCGCTGCCGGGTCACGGCGCCATCCGGCTGACCACGGCGCGCTATTACACGCCGGCCGGGACTTCGATCCAGGCGAAAGGCATCGTGCCGGACATCGAGGTGGTGCAGGCGCGGGTCGAAGCGGTCGGCGACGGCGAGGCACGCCGCGAGGCAGACCTGCGCAACCGTCTGGAGAACGACCAGGAGACCGACGAGGTCAGCGACGGCAGCGACGCCCCGCAGCAGGGCGAGTCCGCGGACGACTATCAGCTGGCCAGAGCCCTCGATCTGTTGCGCGGCGTGGCGATGTTCAGCAGCCGCGCCGTCCAGTAACGGGTGACGCCCTTCGCCACGTACGGGCTGCCGGACGGTCGCCGGCACCGAAGGAGCGTTGCGCGGGCGTCCGGCGGGGCGCCGTGGCGCAAGCCGTTCGAGTTCGAACAGGACCGGGGCACGCCGACGACGCCCCGCACTTCGCGCGGGACCAAGCTCGGCGCCGCGGTTTCGCCGCCGGAGCCGGCCGGGCCGGATCGCGCGACGATGGCCGGCGCGTGAGTGCTACCGACTGTGGCCGGCCGACTGAGAATCAGTGAATCCGCGCCGCTGCCCGGCTATCGGCCATGCGTTGGGATGATGGTGGTCAACCCGGCGGGCCTGGTGTTCATCGGCGAGCGACGCGGCGTCGTCGGCGCTTGGCAGATGCCGCAGGGCGGGATCGATCGTGGCGAGCCACCGCGCGCCGCCGCGCTGCGTGAACTTGTCGAGGAGATCGGCACCGACCGGGTCGAGCTGGCGCGGGAAAGCAGCCGCTGGTACGCGTACGATCTGCCGCCGGAGCACCTCGCCGGCTTTCACGGCGGTCGCTATCGCGGTCAGAGCCAGAAATGGTTTGCCTTCCAGTTCGCCGGCCGCGACGCGGATATCGACATCCGCACCTCGAAACCCGAATTCCGGCGCTGGCGCTGGGCACCGTCGCGTGAGGTGATCGAGCTGATCGTGCCGTTCAAGCGGGCCGTCTACGAGGCGGTGTTCGAGGAACTGCTGCCCGGGATGCTGCCGCGAGATGGCGGGGGCGCGCGGCCGGCCGAGCGGGTGTGATCCGGCGCGGCGCCGCGGCCCGAGACCGCGGTCCCGCCGAGGGCCGTCGGCAGGATGCGCGGTTTCACCGCTCGGCAAGGTCCCAGGGCGGGCGCAAGCTGGTCGAATTCCTTCGATTGGGACGTGAATCCCCGATCGGCGTCGATGCCCGCGGTGCACGCCGCGCCGCCGGTTGCGTGCGCGGAGCGAAAGCCAGCACCGCCTGATCCGTTCCCGCCGCGGCCCCTCCGCGCACATGCCGGCACATGCTCCTCCCCCAGCGTCGAGGCGCCAACGCCAGGCGCTTCGAGCGGCGGCTCCGGCTGCGAGCTCGCCTTCGAATCGAGCACTGCCTCGGCACGGGGGAGCGCCTGATCGCCCGGATGGCCAAACCGTCACGCCCCCGTGTAGAAGGCGCTTGCCCCGACCGGCTGCGAGCCCGCGTTCGATGGAGAAGATCCGCCCGGCGAAGGCCTGATCGCGCACCCGGCGGAGCCGCCACCTGCGGGCGGCGCCACAGCTGGTCGGAGGTGCAGCTTCCCGTGGTCACGCCCGGCGCGCGACCTCGATCCCCACATAGTCGAGCAGCGCCGCCCAGTCGTGGCGCGAGGTCTCGGCACGCCGTCCGGGCAGATCGAAGATCGAGAGGCCGACGGCCGCGACGTCGTTGTAGATCGTGCGATCCGTCAGCGTGCCGAGGTCCTGATGCTCGATCTGCTGCAGAAAGCGGGCGAGCCGCGCCGCGGCATGGGTGCGCGGCCGCACGCGGTTGCGCACCACCGCGACCGGCTTCTTGCTCTTGCGGATCGGCTTCAGCTCGTTGAGCGTGGTCAGGAAAGCCGCCGTCGTGCTCTGGTCGAACGCGGAAGCGAGCACCGGCACGACGATCATGTCGGCCATCCTGACCAGCTCCAAGACGTGCTTGGTCTTCATCGCGGCGGCAGCGTCGATCACGAGGCGCTCGGTGCTGCGCGGCGGGTCGCTGAGCTTGCTGACCCAGTCGAGCGGCTCAACCCGCGCCGCCGTGCCGGGCCGCAGGCGCGCCCACTGATAGCTGCTGTGCTGCCGGTCGGCGTCCGCCAGCGCCGTGCGGCGGCCGCTGTTGGCGAAGGCGGCGGCGAGATGGGTCGAGATCGTCGTCTTGCCGCAACCGCCCTTGGTGTTGGCCACCAGCACCGCGATCATCGGGCGTGCCTCAGCGGTGCCAGAAGGGCTCGCCGTGCGCGAAAGCGCGCCAGGCCTCGACCAGCGCCGGCTCAGCATCCGCGACGCCTCTGCCGTACCAGCCCAGCACTAGCCCGGCCGCCATGCGCAGCGATTCCCGCTCCGCCTGCGATTCGGCCTGGTCGACCAGCCGCAGCGCCAACTTCTCCGCTACCGCGACGTCGTTCACGTGGCCCAGGCAGTCCTGCATCCTCTTGAGCGAGCCGAGATAGGGCCTCGCGTCCCTCTTACGGTAGAGGCTCTCGAAGAACTCGCAGGCGTAGCGCAGCTTCTTGAGCGCGATGCGCACCGCATGGCGCTCCGCAGCCGAAAGCCTGGCGAAATGACGGCCGAGCTGGCGGGCTTTGCGGTGCCGCTTGCCGAGCACCTTGTCGGCGAACGCCGTGATCGGCTGGTCGAACCAGCGCGCTCCTTCGTCGGTGGCGTGCTCGCGCCAGCCCCCCGCCTCGATCCACAGCCGCAGCTCGAGGAGATAGCGGGTATAGGGTTGTGAGCCGATCTCGGCACGCACCGGCTCATAGGCGCGCTGGCGTTCGACCTGCGCGGCCTCGAGCAGCCGTGCGAGATCGGCATCGCCCGGCCTGGCGGCGCCGATCGGCGCGAGCAGCTCGGTGCTGAACACGTCCCAGTCGCGCGCCGGCCCGAGGCTGTTGATGATGCGCTTGGCCTCGCCTGAAAGACGCCTGCGCTCGTCGCGCTCGACGAGGTGGCTGAACACCGAGAAGGCCGAGCGCAGGCGGCGGATCGCGACGCGGAGCTGATGCACGCCTTCGGGATCACGGCCGTCGAGGGCGGCCGCCTCGTTGGCGCACCAGTGCTGCACGCAGCTGCGCAAGATCTGGCGGAAACTCTCCTCGACGCTGTCGCGGGGATCGAGCGCGAGCGCCGCCGCCTTGTGCCAGGCCGGCGCCTGACCGCTCGCCAGCGCATAGCCGAGGGCGGACTTGCTGCGCGTCTCGATGCGCAGCGGCGCCAGCTTCTCGAGCTCCAGCGCCAGGCTGTAGAGGGCATCCGGCGAGCCTTCCAGCAGCTCCAGCTCGATCTCGGCGATCGGCATGCGCTCGCCGCGGGTCTCGATCGTGCCGGAATCGAGGGCGGCCTCGATCAGGCTCTCGCGACCCTTCTGATCGATCAGCCGGATGCGCCGTACGCGGCGCCGCACCCGCGTCGTGAACTGCGTCTCGAGCTCTTCGCGCGACACGAGGCCTTGCAGGATCTCGAGCGCGCCAACGGGCAGGACGGCGAGATCGGGCTCGCTCGAGGGCAGTGGCGTCTCCCACTCGCCGCGATAGCTGACCAGGCCTTCAGTGTCGTTGGACTTCAGGGTCTGGACATAGCGACGCCCGTGCCGGCGCACGCGGAAGGCGAGACCGCGGGCGCGCAGCCGCTGGTCGTGCGTGTCGTAATAAACGTTCTCCAGGCGCCGCGTCACGCCGCGCCCGGTCGAGATGCCGCGGATCGTGGGGCTGGCGAAGATGGTCTCGAGCGCTTCGGGCTGACCCGACAGCTTCAGCTCGACTTCCGTCTCCGCAACGCTGGGCGAGCCGTCCCCTGCTTCCGTGGTCATGGCCTCCCGCACGGCGGCATGAGCGCAGCCACCGATATTCCCTCCGCCGTTCGTCTCTCGAGCCCTCGAGAAGCCCTTATTGTCGTTTCATGACAAAGGTGTCGCCGATCCGTTGTCAAGAGCCGTCGCTCACGCCTTGGTTACCACGTCGTGGTCCCGTGAAACACGAAGGGTTGAATGCAGTCCGCGTCGTCGTGCTTGGCATCGTTGACTCGTGGGCTGACCGGGAAGCTCTCCAGCCACGCTGCGGGGCAGGGCACCAGCAGGCTATGCGCATCGGTCGCGGCGGGATCAAGCCAGCGGCCATGGTCCCCGGGCGCCAGGATCACCGGCATGCGATCGTGGATCGGCGCGACCAGCTCGTTGGCCGGACAGGTGATGATCGTGCAGGAGCGCACCATCGTGTGGTCGGCCGGGTTCCTCCAGCGCTCCCACAGGCCGGCGAACGCGAACGGCGCGCGGTCCTTGCGGCGCACCAGCAGCGGCTGGCGCGTCTTGCCCTCCTTGCGCCATTCGAAGAAGCCGTCCGCCGGCACCAGGCAGCGGCGGCGGGCGTACGCCTCGCGAAATGCCCGCATCGTGTGCACGCTCTCGCGCCGCGCGTTGATCAGGCGATTGCCGATCCTGAGATCATCGGCCCAGAACGGCACGAGACCCCAGCGCGCCATGATCAGCTCGCGCGCGGCGCCATCACGCGTCAGCCGCACGATCGGAACGTCCTGGGTCGGCGCGATGTTGTAGTGTGGCATCAGGTTCGGCCGCTGCTCGAAGAGGAACAGCTGGCGCAACGCATCGACCGGCGAGGTCAGCAGATAGCGTCCGCACATGGCGCCAGCCTAGGGCGTTCGACCGCGGTTGCACAGGGGGCGCGGCGCCGCGCCTCCGGCCAGCTGCAGCCGGGCGACGAACGGATCGGCGAACACCCGGCCGACCTCCGGGCTCTGCGACAGCGCATCGCGGCTCGCGATCCGCTGATCGGCCGTAGCGCCGCCGTAGATGCGCCGCGGACGCACCGCCTGCTGCGGGCGCGGGAGAGCGCCGCGCCCTGATCCGCTCGGGCAACGGCGCGGCCGTTAAGCTTCCTGAAGCTCGGTTAACTCACGGGAAACAATGTGAAATGTGCGCTCGCCCTCTTGGACGGCGCGACCGCCGTGCAATCTCCTCGCCCGTTGAGACGGACAAGAGGAGAGACCTGTGCGTCAGTCGATCTTACCCTCGGAGGCGGGCGCCTTCGAGACGCCGCAACGCCGCGCCACGCTCGCGACCCTGCGCCGTCACGCGGCACCGTTGCTCGCCTGGCTGGCGACGTTCTGCTATGCCGCGTGGCAGCTCGTGGCCCAGCAGAAGCTCTTCCTGCACACCTTCCTCGTCGAGCGGGTCGGCAACCCGGGCGTGGCCAAGCTGCCGCTGGGCTACGGCAACGTGCTGGCGCTCAAGAGCATCATGCTCTGGCAGCAGCTGCGCGGCGATCCCGACGCGTTGAAGGACGTCCAACATCGCATCTATCAGCGGATCCATCGCCGTCTGCAGGCGCGCGGCGTCGCCACCGGGCAGGTGCGGCCGCTTGCGGAATATCGGATGGACGAGATCACGCCGCGCCGCTTCTACCGCGAGCACGTCCGCAGGGGAGTGCCCTGCGTGCTGCGCGGCTTTGTCCCTGCGAGCGACCGCTGGCACTTCGCCCAGCTCGCGGAGCGCTTTCCTAACGCGATCGGTCAGGTGATGGAGAAGCGCACCAAGCGCGTGTTCTCGACCACGCTGCGCGCGATTTTCGAGGACGGCCGGCGCGAGTACATCGCCGAGCAGGCGCTGCTCGACCAGAACCCGGCGCTCAAGGACTACTTCGAGGTCGAGCGCTCCAATGCCTACTTCCCGGTGCTGGGCCGGTCCAGCAAGCCGATCCTCTCGTTCCTGATCATCGGCCTCGGCTCCGGCCTGAACGCCAACTTCCACTGCGAGGAGAGCGTCAACTGGTACCTCGCGGTCTCCGGCGCCAAGCGCTGGACGCTGGTCGAGGCGGAATATTCGTGGCTGCTCTATCCGGCGGCGCGCGGCACCGGGCTGCGCCGGTTCTCGGCGTTCCTCGCCGACGAGGAGGGCGAGCCGCGCGACAAGGCCGCCTATCCGCTGGCGGCCTACGCGCCGCGCTACGAGGTCGTGCTGCGGCCGGGCGACGTGCTCTACTTCCCGGCCTGGATGTGGCACAAGACCGTCAATCTCGACGACGAGGGGCTCGGCGTGACCTGCCGCTACGCGCCGACCACCGTCATGTCGAACCGCTACTTCCGCGCCCTGCAGCTGCTCTCGCCGGCGTTCTGGACCGACTCCGTCAAGGTGCTGACGGCGCTGATCCGCAGGGACATGACCGGCCTCGAGGACGCGAGCGAGCAGAACGAGCAGGAGAGCGTGCTGATCTGAGGGGCGCCATGGCGACCGAGCGGCGGGAACGGGCCTTGCCGGGTCGAATGCCGGACCGGCGCTACTCCGCCCTCGCGCTCCTGTCCTTGGCCAGGTACGCCTCGTACGCTTCGCTGAGGTCCTGCCACTCCTCACATGCGGCGAGCGGATCGACCGCGCCGTGGGCGAGCCGTCGGCAGGCCTCGGCGAGGCGGTCGAGCGTCTCCCAGGCGTCGTCCGGCCGGTCGACCTCGAGATAGGCTTCGCCAAGATATTCGAGCGCGCCGCGGTTGTAGGGGTTGAGCGTCAGGGCCCTGTCGTAAGCCTCCAGCGCGGCGGGGTAGTCGCCGAGCTTGCGGTAGGCAAAGCCCATCAGGTTGTGCGCGTTGTCCAGCCAGGGACGCGCCTCGAGCGCCTGGCTCATCTGGTCGAGCACGCCCTGCCAGTCCTCCCGCTCGAAGGCCGCGACGCCAGCCGCATACGGGTCGTCGGCGGCCGCCGGCGGAGGCGCCGCATCGAAACCCGTGACCGCTCCGGCGGGTCCCACATACGCGGTCAGCAGCACCGCCAGAGCCGGCAGCAACCCTCGCCATGGACGCATGAGCGCTCTCCCAGGTGGACGGCACCTCGAAGGAGAACTACCACAAGCGCGGCGGCGCGCGATCCATCAAGCGGAGGTCCCGATGCAAGCCGAGCTCGACGACATCGCGCCCGACATCTTTCGTCAGCGCCTGCTAATCGAAGGCTTTTTCGGCCGGGAGATCGACGAGCAGGTCGTCCGCGACTACCTGCTCGGCATCGCCTCTCACCTTGGCCTGCGGACCTATGGCGATCCCGTGGTGTTCGCGCCGGGCGCCGGCACCGGCCGGGCCGAGAACGCCGGCTTCGACGCCTTCGTGCCGCTGATCGACAGCGGCATCTCCGGCTATTTCTGGACAGGCCCGAAGTTCCTGTCGATCCTTCTCTATACCTGCAAAGGCTTCGACGAGGAGGCCGCGCTCGACTATACCCGGAGATATTTCGCGATCAATGGCCGCACCGTGACGCACGCCTTCTAAGACATCGCCGCGCGAGCGAACACGGCGTGACCGGGCAGGCCGGCGGGTATCTTGTCAGCAAGCGGCGCTTCTTCTAGGGTCTGCCGCGCCCGGCGGGTCGCGCGCCGGGCGTTTATCATCCCGAGGGGGTGCGAGGGCAGATGACCGGAGTCGATTGGCTTCTCTACGTGCTGATCCTGGTCTGCGGCGGCGTCGGGCTCGCCTATGGCGTGCTGACCCGGCAGACGGTGCTGGCCGAGGCGGAGGGCACCGCCCGGATGCGTGAGATCGCCAGTGCCGTGCAGGAAGGCGCGATGGCGTATCTCAACCGCCAGTACATGACTATCGCCGGCGTCGGCATCGTGATCCTCATCCTGCTCTGGATCTTCCTGGGCTTTCACGTCGCCTTCGGCTACCTGCTCGGCGCGGTCCTTTCGGGCTCGGCCGGCTATATCGGCATGAACGTCTCGGTGCAGGCCAATGTGCGCACCGCGGAGGCCGCCAAGCGCGGCCTGGCGCCGGCGCTCGAGGTCGCGTTTCGCGCCGGCGCGATCACCGGCATGCTGGTGGTTGCGCTCGGCCTGCTCGGCGTCTCGGTCTACTTCGGCATCCTCTACTGGTACTACGTCGACGACCTCACCTCCGATCTGGCGATCCGCGCCATCCTGGAGGGCCTGCTCGGGCTCAGCTTCGGCGCCTCGCTGATCTCGATCTTCGCCCGCCTGGGCGGCGGCATCTTCACCAAGGGCGCCGACGTCGGTGCCGATCTGGTCGGCAAGATCGAGGCCGGCATCCCCGAGGACGATCCGCGCAATCCGGCGGTGATCGCGGACAATGTCGGCGACAATGTGGGCGACTGCGCCGGCATGGCGGCCGACCTGTTCGAGACCTACGCCGTGACCGTGGTCGCGACCATGTTGCTCGGCGCGATCTTCTTCACCGGCGAGGTCCGCACCGCCCTGATGTTGTTTCCGCTGATCGTCGGCGGCGTCTGCCTCCTCGGCTCGGTCGTCGGCACCTTCATGGTCAAGCTGGGGCCGAGCAACAACATCATGGCGGCGCTGTACAAGGGTTTCCTCACGGCGGCGATCGTCTCGGCGGTGGTGCTGCTGCCGATCACCCTGCTGTTTCTGGGGAGCGGCACGGTCTACGAGGGCGGCGGCGCCAGCTTCACCGGCTGGGGCGTCTACGGCTGCACGCTGGTCGGCCTGCTGGTGACCGGCTGCCTGATGTGGATCACCGACTTCTACACCGGCACGACGCACCGGCCGGTACAGAAGATCGCCGACGCGTCCAGAACCGGCCACGCGACCAATATCATCGCCGGTCTCGCGGTGTCGATGGAGGCGACCGCGCTGCCGGTGCTGGTGATCAGCGCGGGCATTCTCCTGGCCTACCTGTCGGCGGGCCTGTACGGCATCGCGGTCGCCGCCACGACCATGCTGGCGCTGACCGGCCTGGTGGTCTCGCTCGACGCCTACGGGCCGGTCACCGACAATGCCGGCGGCATCGCCGAGATGGCGGACCTGCCGGCATCGGTGCGCACCACGACCGATGCGCTCGATGCGGTCGGCAACACCACCAAGGCGGTCACCAAGGGCTATGCGATCGGCTCGGCAGGGCTCGCGGCGCTGGTCCTGTTCGCGGCCTATGTCGAGGACCTGAAGCACTATTTCCCGGACCTCGACGTGCGCTTCACCCTGTCCGATCCCTATGTCGTGGTCGGCCTGTTCATCGGCGGCCTGCTGCCGTACCTGTTCGCCTCGCTGGCGATGCAGGCGGTCGGCCGCGCCGCCGGCGCCATCGTGCTCGAGGTGCGCCGCCAGTTCCGCGACATCGCGGGCATCATGGAGGGCACCGGCAAGCCGGACTACTCGCGCGCCGTCGACCTGCTGACCAAGGCGGCGATCAAAGAGATGATCGTGCCTTCCCTTCTGCCGGTGCTGGCGCCGATCGTGGTCTATGTGGTGATCAGCATGATCGGTGGTCCGGAGGCAGGCTTCGCCGCGCTCGGCGCGATGCTGCTCGGCACCATCGTGACCGGCCTGTTCGTCGCGCTCAGCATGACCTCGGGCGGTGGCGCCTGGGATAACGCCAAGAAGTACATCGAGGACGGCAACTATGGCGGCAAGGGCTCGGACGCCCACAAGGCGGCGGTGACCGGCGACACGGTGGGCGATCCCTACAAGGACACCGCTGGCCCGGCGATCAACCCGATGATCAAGATCATCAACATCGTGGCGCTGCTGATCCTGGCGGCACTCGGCGGGGTGTGACGCGGCGCCGCCGCGGCCGCCGCGTTACTCCTCGTTGTCGGGTGGGTTGAAGCGGCCGATATTGCCGATGAACTGCTCGAAGATGCTGAGTTCGTTGCCGGCGGTCGGCGTCTCGCGGTCGACCGGATCGATCTCGCGCGCGCCGTTCAGGTCGTGGCGATCGACGTGGTTCACCGTGCCCTGGTCGTCGAAGCCGATCGCGACGACGTCCTGCGCGACGACGCTCTGGTGGTAGAAGGAACTCTTCTCGATCCGCTGGCTGACATAATACCAGGTCCGGTCGTCGAAGGCTGCGATCGAGGAGGGCGAGCCGAGCAGCTGGACCACCTCGTTCTGCGAAGTCTGTCCGGGCTCGATCTGCGCCAGGGCGGCGGCGTCGAGTCGGTGGCCGTGGGTGGTGACGGTTGACGTGCAGGCCGCAAGCGTCAGGATGGCGGCGACGGCGATGGTCGAGCGGGGCGGCACATGCCGGCGGCCCTGTCCGAATCCTGCCATGAGCCCGCTCCCGAAGTCTGCCTGTCCGTGCCGGCACAAGTGAGCCAAATGCCGCGAGCCCGTCAACTGTTCCGTGAGCGTTCCGGCGGCCCTGAACGGTACGGCGAGCATGTCGGTCGCGTTCCCTCGCGTCGGCGGGCCCCGGGGCGATCGAGATAGCGGTGAACAAGACGCCTGTAGCCGACGCCTCCGTGACCCGCCATGGCTGGCGCCGGCTGTGGCGCCGCCTTCGCCAGGCGGAGCGCGCCCACGACGGCCGGCGCCAGGTCGCCGAGCAACTCTACCGCGCGGTGGTAAACCAGGCGCGAAGCCAGGTCTGGTATCGCGAGCTGGGCGTGCCGGACACTCCCGAGGGCCGCTTCGAGATGGTCGCGCTGCACGCCGCGCTGCTGCTGCGCCGCCTGCAGCGCGAGGGCGTCGCGGGGCAGGCGCTCGGCCAGCAGCTGTTCGACACGATGTTCGTCGATCTCGACGGCAGCCTGCGCGAGCTCGGGGTCAGCGATCTGTCGCTCGGCCGCTACGTCAAGCGGCTTGCCGGCAATTTCTATGCCCGGCTCGCCGCGTTGGACGCGGGGCTGGGCGATGCGGTGTCGCGGCCGGCCGTCGCCGGCGATGGGGTCGCTGCGGGAGCGCGGAAGCTGCACCGGATGCTGCGCTCGAACGTCTATCACGATGGCACGCCGAGCGACCGCCAGCTCGCCTTCCTGGCGCGCTGCCTGGTCGAGCAGGATCGCGCCTTGGCGGCGCAGGACGGGGCGGCGGTGTGCGGCGGCACGATCGTTTGGGTAGAACCTCAATTTCCGCCTGGAACGTAAAGAGCGACGGCGCCGGCGGCTCATCTCGGGACCGCGGTTGCCTCGGCGCACGTTCCTTGCGGCTTCTGCCGCGCACGCATGCGCGGCGACGCAGCGGCAAAATGATTGACCGGGATGTTGCTTGGCCCTAAGTTGCCGGCCGTTTTCCGCGCGGTTCGTGCATGCGGTGTCGCCCGGCCGCGCTGCAGGAGTGATCGATTGGCGCCTATCGAATCCCTCGCGCGATCTGTCGTGGTCGATCCCTGGCCTTCGGGCGACATCGAGGTCGACCTTGAGGCGACCCCCGAGGAATGCCGGATGCTCGCCGAGCGGTTCGATCTCGTGGCGGTCGAAGGCCTCAGGGGGCAGGCGCGGCTCGATCGCTGCGGCGAGGGAGGGGTGATCCGGCTGCGGGGCCGGCTGCGGGCCCAGGTGGTGCAGTCCTGCGTCGTCAGCCTGGAGGACGTGCGCTCGACGGTCGACGAGAGCTTCGAGTGCTGCTTCGCGCCGCAGGGCCTCGGCATTCCCGAAGACCTGGCCTGGGATCGGGACGTCGAGCCGCTCGAGGGGGCTGAGCTGGACGTGGGCGAGGTCTTCGCGCAGCAGCTGGCGCTGGCTCTCGATCCCTATCCGCGTGCCGCCGAGGCCGATGCTCTGGTATCCGGCGAGCCGGGATCCAATATCGCCTTCGGCGATGACGGGCCGAAGGGCGCGCTGGCTGCGGCGCTGCAGAGCAGAAATCATGAGGCGGCGTGCGCCGCCTCGCCAAGACAGGGTCGAGGGTGATGGCTGTTCCACGCAAGAAGGTATCGAAGTCGAGGCGGGATATGCGGCGTTCGCATCATCGCCTGGCGACGGTCAATCTGATCGAATGCGCGAACTGCGGCGAGCTCAAGCTGCCGCATCATATCTGTGCGGCCTGCGGGTACTACAAAGGTCGCGAAGTGATCCCGCAGACCGCCGAGAGCGCGACCTCCTGAGCGGTCTTCGGCCGTGACCCTCGCGATTGCTCTGGATGCGATGGGCGGCGATCACGCCCCCCAGGTCGTGGTGGCCGGCGCCGATCTGGCGCGGGAGCGCAATCCGGAGCTGCATTTCCTGATGTTCGGCGACCAGGAGCGGCTTGGGGCGCTGATCCGGGGCCGCAGCGAACTCGCGGCGCGGACCACCATCGAGCATACGGCAGAGGTGGTCGAAGCCGACGCCAAGCCCTCGCATGTTCTCCGCCAGGGGCGCGACACCAGCATGCGCCTGGCGATCGACGCGGTGAAGGACGGCCGCGCGAGCGCCGCGGTCTCCGCAGGCAACACCGGCGCCCTGATGGCGCTGGCGAAGTTCGTGCTCAAGACCTTGCCCGGCATCGAGCGCCCGGCGATCGCCTCGCTGATGCCGACGCGGCGCAGCGAGACGGTGGTTCTGGACCTCGGCGCCAATGCCGAATGCGACGCCGATAACCTGGTCCAGTTCGCCGTCATGGGCGAGGTGTTCGCCCGCGCCGTCCTCGGCATCGCCCAGCCGACCGTCGGGCTGCTCAATATCGGCACCGAGGACGGCAAGGGCAACGACACTTTGCGGGAGGCCGCGGCGGCCCTGCGCAGCAGCACCCTGCCAATCGAGTTTCGCGGCTTCGTCGAGGGCACCGATCTCGCGAGCGGCAAGGTCGACGTCGTGGTGACCGACGGCTTCACGGGGAACGTCGCCCTGAAGGCGGTCGAAGGCATCGTCGGCCTTTACACGCAGTTTTTGCGAGAGGCCTTCAAGAGCTCGCTGCTCGCCAAGCTGGGCTACGTTCTGGCGAAGCCGGCCTTGCAGCTCGTCCGCCAGCGGCTCGATCCCCGCCGCTACAACGGCGCGATGTTCCTGGGCCTGAACGGCATCGTCGTGAAGAGCCACGGCGGCACCGATGCGCTGGGCTTCGCCAACGCCATCGGTGTGGCGGCGGATCTGGTCGGGCAGGGGACCAGCCAGTGGATTATTAGTGAGCTGCATCGGCTCGAGGAAGAAGCGCTCCGCAGCACCCGCGCACGCGCTTCCTAGCATGCGCAGAGCGCGGATCGCCGGCACCGGCGCCTACCTGCCCGCGCGCATCGTCAGCAACGCGGAGTTGGCGCGCACGGTCGACACTAGCCACGAGTGGATCGTCCAGCGCACCGGCATCGAGCAGCGTCATCTCGCCGCCGACGGCGAGATGACCTCCGATCTCGCCTGCAGCGCGGCCCGCGAGGCGCTGCACAACGCCGGGTTGACGGCCGATCGTCTGGACCTGATCATCGTCGCGACCACCACGCCCGACCACACCTTCCCGGCCTGTGCGACCGCCGTCCAGGCCAAGCTCGGCGCCGACCGGGCCGTCGCCTTCGACGTGCAGGCAGTGTGCAGCGGCTTCGTCTATGCCCTGGCGGTGGCCGACAACTTCGTCAAGGCGGGGCAGGCCGAGAGCGTGCTGGTGATCGGCGCTGAGACCTTCTCGCGCCTGCTCGACTGGGAGGACCGGCGCACCTGCGTACTGTTCGGCGACGGCGCCGGCGCCGTCGTCCTGCAGGCGGAGGAGGGCACCGGCACGGTCTTCGATCGCGGTGTGCTGGCGACTCTGCTGGGCTCCGACGGGCGGCACTATCGCGATCTCTACGTCGACGGCGGCCCATCGTCGACCGGCACGACGGGCCATGTCCGCATGAACGGCCGCGAGGTCTTTCGCTTCGCGGTCAACGCGCTCAGCGGCGCGACGCGGCGCGTGCTGGAGATCGGCGGCCTCGAGGTCGACGACGTCGACTGGCTTGTGCCGCACCAGGCCAACAGCCGGATCCTCGACGCGGTCCGGCGCAATCTCGGTCTGCCGGAGGAACGGATGCTGGTCACCGTCGGCCGGCATGCCAATACCTCGGCGGCATCCGTGCCGCTGGCGCTGGCCGATGCCGCGGCGGGCGGCAAGCTCCGGCCGAACCAGATCGTGGTGATCAACGCCATGGGCGGCGGTTTCACCTGGGGAGCGGCGCTCCTCCGCTGGTAGCTTCTACCGCCGATTTCCCGCATTTGAACTCGCCTGCCAAGATCAGGCCTGCGCCTGTTGACGGAACACCCTGAAACCGTTAGGTTTTTTCATTGCCCAGTCTGCGAGGGGTCGAGCGGCATGAAAGGCAGGACGCTGACCAGGGCGGATCTTGCCGAGGCGGTCTACCAGGAGGTCGGCCTGTCCCGCAGCGAATCGGCCGAGCTGGTCGACTCGATTCTGGCCGAGATCGGGGATTCGCTGGTCGCCGACGGCACGGTCAAGATCTCCTCGTTCGGCACCTTCTCCGTCCGTCAGAAGGGTCAAAGAATCGGTCGTAACCCCAAGACTGGCCAGGAGGTTCCGATCATGCCTCGGCGCGTGCTGGTGTTTCGTGCCTCGCAGGTCCTGAAGGACCGGATCAACATGCAGGGCGCAGGAGGCGCGCAGCCCGCGGAGGATGACTGATGGTCGGTCCAGAGCGCGATCGCAGCGAGGCCGTCGGCCGCCGTCCGGGCGGCCGCCCCGCCAAATCGGCGGCGGCCTTTCGCACCATCAGCGAGGTCGCCGACGAGCTCGACGTGGCGCAGCACGTGCTGCGCTTCTGGGAGAGCAAATTCCCGCAAGTGCGCCCCCTCAAGCGAGGCGGCGGCCGGCGCTATTATCGGCCCGAGGACGTCGACCTGCTGCGCCAGATCCGCTCCCTGCTGTACGAGGAAGGCTACACGATCAGGGGCGCGCAGAAGCTGCTCAAGGGGCAGCGCCGGCCGGCGAATGAGAGCGACAATGGCGGCGCGCTCGAGGGGGTCCGGCACCGGCTTGCCGGCGAACCCGCCGTCGGCATGAGCCGCGGGCTGCAGGGCGCGCCGGAGCTGCCGCTCGAGCGCGCCGAGTTGGCCGGCGCGGTCCGCGAATGCCTGCTCGATCTGCGCGCAGAACTGGTGGCGCTGCGCAAGGTGCTGCGCGACGTCACCGGTTGAGTTGTCGCCCGCCGCAGCGCGGGCTATAGTCGCCCGCCATCCGTGGCCTTCTCGGAGCGTAGCGCAGCCTGGTAGCGCATCAGTCTGGGGGACTGGAGGTCGCAGGTTCGAATCCTGCCGCTCCGACCAACTTTTAGAAGCTGAAGCTCGCGGGGGTAGCTGGGCCGCGGTCACGCCGTCCGAGCAGACGACGGCGATTCACCAAAGAGCTGCGCTCGCCTTGGACAACGTCGCCCGTATGGGCATGGCTCGGCGCATCGGGGCGGGGGCTGCGTTGGCGCGCCGAGGGAAAGGTCGGCATGGCGGGGATTTTCGGCGCACTCTCCACATCGGGTTCTGACGCCATGGCGGCGATGGCGGAGCGGCTGCGCCATCGTGGCGATCACCAGTTCCTTTTGCAGCCCGCCAAGCATGTGCGCCTGGGATGTGTCTTCGCGAGCGGCGCTTCGGCTTCGGCCAGCAACGACCGCTACGCCGTCGTCGGCGATCTCGAGCTGCACCACAGCGCGCGGCTGCGCGAGCGCCTCGATGCTCCCTGCAGCGGAGCGCTGGAAACCGATATCGACCTGGTCCTGGCGCTCTACGCCAAGCTCGGAGAGCGCGCCTTTGCCGAGCTCGACGGCGTGTTCGCCTGTGCCTTGTGGGATGCCGCACGTGGCGAGCTGATCCTGGCGCGCGACCTCGTCGGCTGCCAGCCGCTCTATCTCGCGCGGCCGGTGTCCGGTGGGCTGCTGTTCGCCTCGGAGTACAAGGCGTTGCTGTTCGATGCGGACGTCGAGGCGCGCCCCGACCTCGCGATGATCCAGCATCTGCAGAACACCAAGCATCTGCCCCCGACCCGAACGCTGATCGAGGGGATCGAGGCGATCCCGCCGGGCGCGGTCTTCAGCTTGGATGTCGGCGGCCAGATTCGCCGCAGGCATCGGCTCGAGATGCCACCTTTGGACGTCGCTCCGACGATGACCCTCGACGAGGCGACCACGGCCGTCCGAGGGGCCTTGCTTCAGGCCATCGAGTCGAGGATCCAAGGCCGCGACAAGATCGGCATCGCGCTCAGCGGCGGCGTCGATTCGATGGGGCTGGCGTCTGCCTGCAGGCAGACGCGCGCGGACCTCGAGATCCACACCTTCACGGCGGGCGCCGGCCCCGAGGATCCGGAAATTCGCCGGGCACGATATGTCGCTGAGCGGATCGGCGCGCAACATCATGACGTCATCGTGGGGCCGGACCACCTCGCCGAATGGATGCCGTCCTTGGTGTGGCACCTCGAGTCGCCGATCGCACGCTCCGAGACGGCGCAGTTCCTGCAGGTCGGCCGTGCCGCTGCCCAGCATGTCGACTGCGTGCTCACGGGCGCTGCAGCCGACGGCCTGTTCGCCGGCATGCCGCGTCACCGGATCCTGTGGCTGATGAACAAGGTGCCGCCGGCGCGCACCGCGCTCGGCGAGTTCTTCGCACTGACCCAGTCCGGGCGCCCACCGGCCAGCCTTGGAGGCCGCGTCCTTGATCGCCTCTATTTCCGAGGCCGTGTGCCGCCGGTGCCGGGCATCCACGGCGCCGAGAACAAGGTGACCCTGCCCGACTTCGGGAGGTACGGCCCGGAGTTCGTCAACAGCTTCATGTACCACGGCTTGCAGAATTCGCTTGCGGGCTGGCTGCCGAAGATCGAGCGCACGTTCGCCGCCAGCGGCATACGGCACCTGTCGCCGTTCCTGGACCGCGAAGTCATCGCGCTCGCGTTCACCATTCCGAGCGTCCACAAGATCCGGCGCAGCGAGCAGAAGCTCGTCCTGCGCCGGGCTTTACGCTCGATCCTACCGAACGAGCTGCTGAATGCGCCGAAATTTCCGATGCGGATGAGCCACGAAGGCGTGTTCGCAGACGCGATGCATGATCTTGCCTCAAGGGTCCTGTCCAAGGATCGCGTCGAGGCGCGGGGGTTCTTCGACCATGCCGACGTGGGACGGATGATGAACGCCTGCGCCACGGCGTCGTTCGAAGGGGTGATGCGGCTGTGGACAGCGGTCCTGACCGAGATCTGGGCAGAGATCTTCCTTGACAGTCGCGGCCGGCGTCCGGCCGGCGGCTAGCTGTGCGGGTCAGTCGCGACCGGTCCCGACAGGTCGCTCAGCAGAACGAGCACGTGGGTGGCCGCGCTGAGCGTGAAGGCCTTCTGGGCGCTGACCCCGAAGAAGCCGAGCACGGCGATCGCGGCAATCTCGCCCACGCCCCATCCGCCCGCTGCGATCGGGATGCGCAGGATCAGTGATAGACGGCGAGCGACGCGAACAGCGGAACCGCGGCGGTCGACCGCTTACAATCGGGCGCTTGGCGATGCCAGCACCCTCCGCTAAGTAAAGCCTCGATCATGCAGGGTTTACGCCGGGGTGCGATGATCAGGGAGGACGCCGCCATCCCCCCATCGACGGCAGAGATCGCTCCGTCCGGTCGGCGGTGCCGTCTGCAGACGCTCACAACGGGTCGTGCCTGCAAGACATGAACTCTTTGCGCGTCGCCCGACGCTTTCTGCCCGGCTTTGTCGTCACGATCCTCTGCTGGCTGCGCTTTCGCTGCCTCGTCAGCCCGAGGGCCGAGGTCGATTTCCACCCCAATCTTCAGATCGGCCGCGGGACAAAGATCGGGTCCTTCACCAAGATCAAGGCCTCCAACGGCCGGCTCACGATCGGCAGCAACGTCTCCATCGGCAACAGCAGCTTCATAGGGTCGGGCGGCGGCGGAACGCGTATCGGCGACCGCTGCTTGATCAGCAACAATGTCACGATCCTGTCGAGCAACTACCGCTACGACAGGCTCGACGTGCCGATCATGATGCAGGGCGTGACCTCCAAGGGGGTCGAGATCGGGGCCAACGTATGGCTCGGTTCCGGCGTGATCGTGCTCGATGGTTCGGTGATCGGCGAGAGCACGATCGTCACCCCGGGCTCGGTGGTCTCGAGCCGGCTTCCGGCCGGCGTGATCGTCCAGGGCAATCCCGCCAAGGTGATCTTCCAACGGCGCTGACGCGTGGCAAGCCGAGCCATGAGTGCGCGCGTCTGGCTGTGCTATGTGAGCCTGGGGCCGCGCGAGGACGCACTGGCGATCGCGCGCACGCTGGTCGAGGAGCGGCTCGCCGCCGCCGTCAACATCCAGCGCGGCGTGCGCTCGATCTATCGCTGGCAGGGCGCCGTCGAGGAGGCGGCCGAGGTCCTCCTGATCGCCAAGACCCGCGCAGCGCTGGTGCCGCGACTGACGGCGCGCGTGGTGGCGTTGCACAGCTATGCCTGTCCGGCCGTGGTCGCGGTGCCGATCTGCGGCGGCAACGCCGCCTATCTTCGCTGGATTGAGGAGCAGACTGGCTGAACGCCTGCGTTTCGCGCGAGGCTGGCACCCGTCTCGCTAGCCATTTATAGTTGAGACATGCGGCTAGAATTTAGCGCAATAGGCAGGCGCGCGCTGCAAGGCGCCCTGGATCTGGTGCTGCCGCCGCGCTGCCTCGGCTGTGGCGCCTGGGTGGAGGCGCCGGGGCGGCTGTGCTCCGCCTGCTGGCGCATGCTGACCTTTCTCGGGCCGCCCCAGTGTCGCCTGTGCGGCTATCCGCTGCCGCATGCGCTGCCGGAGGCGCCGCTATGCGGCGCCTGCGCCGCGGACCCGCCTGCCTACGATCACGCCCGCGCGGCGCTGCGCTACGACGACGGCTCGCGCGGGCTGATCCTCGCCTTCAAGCACGCCGACCGGACGGACACCGCGCCGGCGTTCGGTCGCTGGCTGGCCCGCGCCGGCGCCGAATTGCTCGCCGACGCCGATCTCGTGGCGCCGGTGCCGCTGCACCGCTGGCGCCTGCTCAAGCGCGGCTACAACCAGGCGGCCATCCTGGCGCAGGCGCTGGCGCGCGGGGCTGGCGCCACGCTGCTGCCTGACCTCCTCCAGCGCGTGCGCGCGACGGCCTCGCAGCAGGGGCTCGGCGGCCGCGCCCGCCTCGAGAACGTCACCGCCGGGGCATTCCGCGTCCATCCGTGGCACCGGCGGCGGGTCGACGGCGCGACGATCCTGCTTGTCGACGACGTGCTGACCACCGGCGCCACCGTCGAGGCCTGCGCCCGCGTGCTGCGGCGCGCCGGCGCCGCGCAGATCGACGTGCTCACCCTCGCGAGGGTGGTGCGCGACGCGTCGCATCCCATATGATTCCCGGC